>JAUYQH010000118.1 GCA_030697365.1 Novosphingobium sp.
AAACCGTCTATGGATGGCTTCGCCGCGGCCGGATCAAGGGGCGACTGGCCAAGGTCGGATCCCAACGCATCTGGCTCGTCAATGCCGCAAATACCTCAACAGGAATCTGAACTGGAGAGTCATCATGAACACACGATCGAGCAGATGTTCGCCAAACTCAAGGCCCTGCTCCGAAAAGCCGCCGCCCGCTCGCTCGATCTGCTCTGGGAAACCATCGGCCTCCTGCTCGACGCCTTCGCACCCGCAGAATGCCAAAACTACCTCAGAAACTCAGGCTATGTCCAACCCACGCGGGATGTGCTCTAGGCGAACTCTACGTGAGCGATCAATCAATAGAGGCCACCTCGAACAATCACGATTTGGCTGACTTTGGGCGTTTGATCGGGTCGTCGCGCTACCGGGTCGAGGATTTGGGCATTCGACGGTGTTTGATGGCGGCGGCGCCAGGGCCGTGTGATGGCCTTTGGGAGGGCTTGCCGTCGTTGCGTCAGCCTGATGCCGCCGCGATCCGTCCGAGGACAACCAGGCGGCGCATGTTGTAGGCCAGGTTCTGCATCCCGATCTTCACAGCCGCGCGGACGATGCCGATGGTGCGCACGAGCTTTCCGCCCATGCTGCCCTGCTGGTTGCCAAACACATGCTCGACCCGCGCCCGCACCTTTGAGCGGGTCTTGTTGGCGGCTTCCTCACGTGCGGTAAGCGGCTTGTTGCGGCTGCCGCGCCGATGGATATGGCTCTTGAGGCCCTGCGCGGCGAGCTTCGCTTCGATCGCTTTGCTGCGATAGGCGCTGTCGGCCCACACCCCGCTGGCGGTGTTGCCGGGATCGAGCACATCCTCCAGCTTCTGGCTGTCATGGACCGAGGCGCTGCTCACGGTGTAACGCCGCACCAGCTTGTGCCGCCGGTCGATGCCGATGTGGTTCTTGTAGCCGAAGTGCGACTGCCCATGCTTCTTGGTCCAGCGGGCATCCTTGTCCTTCTGGCGGTTTTTGGCGGGGTGCGCTTCCCATTCGGGCGGCGTCTCACCTGCTTTGACCGTGGCATTGTCGTCGCGCGAGTTGCGCTGGCGCGGAGCCGGGACGATGGTCGCGTCGATGATCTGCCCCCCCATCGCCAGATAGCCCTTGGCCTTGAGATGGCCGTCGAACAGATTGAACAACCCTTCGACCGCGCCCGCCTTGGCCAAGGCCTCGCGGTAGAGCCACAGCGTCTTGGCATCAGGCACCGCGTCTTCCAGACCCAGCCCGACGAACCGCATGAACGAGAGGCGGTCGCGCAGCTGATATTCCATCGCATCGTCCGACAGATTGTACAGCGCCTAGAGCACCAGCGCCTTGAAGATCAGCACCTCATCCCAGGGCTTGCGCCCCGCCGCGCTCTTGCGATCAGCGTCCCCCCGGCGCAGACCGCCCTTCACCAGCGCCGTCTTCAGCTTCAGGCGGAACAGCTCAAACGGAACCGTCGCCAAAATCGCCACCAGCGGATCAGACTTCGCGTCCAGCCCCTCATACCGGCGCTGCAAATCGAAAAATCCCGGCTGGCTCATGATCCAAAATCCCTCAAAGCTTCAGCATCCTTGAATCGGATTTCGATCGCGCTGGGAAGGGGCTATTTTTCGAGGTGGCCTAGAGGAGCAACTTGTGGGGCCGCTTGAAGGTATACGCGTCGTTGAGATGGCTGGCATTGGACCAGCGCCTTTCTGCGCGATGTTGCTCGCGGACATGGGCGCGAAGGTCATTCGGGTTGATCGGCTCTCGCCATCAGGCCTAGGCGTCGATTTTGCGCCCGAGCATGACTTGCTCAACCGCGGCAAGCGCTCAGTCGCAGTGGATCTCAAGCTGCCTGAGGGGGTAACGACCGTCAGAAAACTGATTGGGCAAGCAGATGTGCTTATCGAAGGTTTTAGACTTGGAGTTATGGAGAAGCTCGGCTTGGGGCCCAACAGCTTCGAAGCAGAAAACCCCCAGCTAGTGTTCGGCCGGATGACGGGTTGGGGACAGTCCGGGCCGCTCGCCGCCGCTGCAGGCCATGACATTAACTACATCGCGATCACCGGAGTGCTCCACTCGATTGGACGAGCAGATGCTCCGCCGACTGTCCCGCTGAACCTAGTCGGAGACTTCGGCGGCGGCTCGCTTTACCTCGCGCTCGGAATCCTCGCCGCTGTCATCGAGGCGCGTCAGTCGGGTCGGGGGCAGGTGGTTGACAGCGCCATCGTCGATGGAGTGGCCAATCTTCTTACCTTTGCTCACGGGATGCAGCAGGCAGGCCAGATGACGCTGGAGCGCGGGCGCAACCTGATCGACAGTGGCGCGCCGTTTTACGACGTTTATGAAACCCGAGACGCGCGTTATGTCGCCGTTGGAGCTGTCGAGCCGAAGTTTTTCCTAACTCTCTGCGAAGGTATGGGCCTGTCCCCTGCCCATTTGCCGCCGCAATACGAACAGGCACGCTGGCCGGAATTGCGCGAGATATTTGCAACTCGCTTTCGGGAAAAGACGAGCGCTGAGTGGTGTGCCCTCTTGGAAGGCACGGACGCGTGCTTCGCGCCGGTACTCGACATGATCGAAGCGGCGGCACATCCGCACAATGTTGCGTAAGCGCCGTTCTGGCCCCACCTTGCGGGTGTGAGGCGTAGCGCCGAGTTTGCGCGTCCTGATTGGTGGGGCGCTGGTGCTATGACGATGCCATGTGATGATGCTGGCACGAAGATCGCGCAGCGGTTCGAGATTTTCA
>JAUYQH010000123.1 GCA_030697365.1 Novosphingobium sp.
GGCTGCTGGCGGCGCAGCACCCGGTGTCGGGCGCGCACGACGAACTGCTGTTCATCAGCATCCACCAGGCGAGCGAACTGTGGCTCAAGTTGTGCCTTCACGAGCTGACTGCGGCGCGCGAGAAGATCGCCGCGGACGACTTGCGCCCCGCGTTCAAGATGCTCGCCCGGGTGGCGCGCGCGCAGGGCCAGCTGATCGCCAGCTGGGATGTGCTGGCGACGATGACCCCCTCGGACTATTCCGCGATTCGGCCCCATCTGGGCGCGTCGAGCGGGTTTCAGTCTGCTCAGTACCGGATGATGGAGTACATACTGGGCGGGCGCGACGCCGCGCACCTGGCAAGCCACCAGGACATGCCCGAAGTCGCCGCGGCCCTGCGCACCGAGCTCGCCCGGCCCAGCCTCTACGACGAAGTGTTGCAGTTGCTGGCGCGGCGCGGGCTGGCGCTTCCCGGCGATGTGCTGGAGCGCGATCTCGCTGCGCCCTACGCTGCCTCACCCGCGGTCGAGGCGGCGTGGGCGGCGATCTACGCCGATCCGGAGGGACACTGGGACCTTTATGAGCTCGCCGAAAAGCTGGTCGATCTCGAATACCACTTCCAGCGCTGGCGCTTCGGTCATCTCAAGACGGTGGAACGGATCATCGGGTTCAAGCGCGGCACCGGCGGGACCGAGGGCGTACCCTACCTCCAGCGCGTGCTGGGGCTGGGTTTCTTCCCGGAACTCCTGAGTGTTCGCACGGCGATGTGAGGCATAACCTGCCGATGCCGATTATGGTTCAGTCGCGCCCGACACTGACGTATGTCAGCCCTGCAGCACGTGCTTCCGCCGGATTGTAGACGTTGCGCAGGTCGACCAGCAGCGGAGTTGCCGCCTCGCGCGCGATGCGTTTGAGGTCGAGCGCGCGGAAGGCGTCCCATTCGGTGACCAGCACCACCGCATCTGCATTTTCGATCGCGGCATAGGCATTGGCGGCCATCGTCACCCCCGGGAGCATCGGCGCGGCCAGTTCCATCCCTTCGGGATCGTAGGCGACCACGCTCGCGCCCGCATCCATCAGTGCCTGGGCGATCGCCAGGCTGGGGGCGTCGCGCATGTCGTCGGTGTTGGGCTTGAAGGTCAGCCCGAGCAGCGCGACCGTCTTCCCGCGAACCTCGCCGCCCCCGCAACTGGCCATCGCGGCGATGACCTTGCGTCCCATCGCACGTTTGCGGTTGTCGTTGACCGCCACCACCGCCTCGACGATCCGCACGTGTGTGTCGTAGTCCTGCGCGGTCTTGAGCAGCGCGAGGGTGTCCTTGGGAAAGCAGCTCCCGCCATAACCCGGCCCCGCGTGGAGGAACTTGGGACCGATGCGGTTGTCGAGGCCGATCCCGCGGCTGACGTCCTGGACGTCGGCGCCGACCGCCTCGCACAAGTCGGCGATCTCGTTGATGAAGGTGATCTTGGTCGCGAGGAAGGCGTTGGCGGCGTATTTGATCAGTTCGCTGGTGCGCCGCCCGGTGAACAGGATCGGCGCCTGGTTGAGGAACAGGGGACGATAGACCTCGCGCATCGTCTCGCGGCCATACTCGTCCTCCGCGCCGATCACGATCCGGTCAGGGCGCTTGAAATCGCCGATCGCGGCGCCTTCACGCAGGAATTCCGGATTTGAGACGACGCTGACCCGGTGCGGGCAGCCGGCCTCCCGGATGATCCGCTCGACCTCGTCGCCGGTGCCGACCGGGACCGTCGACTTGGTCACGACTACCGCGTCGCCAGTGAGATTCGCGGCGATGTCGCGCGCGGCGGCGTAGACATACGACAGGTCGGCATGGCCGTCGCCGCGCCGTGAAGGCGTGCCGACCCCGATGAACACCGCGCCCGCGCCCGCCACGCCTTCGGCGAGCGAGGTGGTGAAAGTGAGCCGACCGGCGGCAACGTTGCGCCGGACCAGGTCCTCGAGACCCGGCTCGTAGATCGGCATCACCCCGGCGTGGAGCCGTTCGATCTTCGAGGGATCGGCATCGACGCAGACCACGTCGTGCCCGAAATCCGCAAAACAGGCGCCCGAGACGAGGCCGACGTATCCGGCCCCGACCATGCAGATTTTCACGTGTGCGTTCCTATGCGGCTACGTCGTCGGCGCGCGCGATAGCGTCGCGCGCGGTCAGATACCAGCGCTGGCTGTCTTCGAGCCCCAGCGCGGTCAGCCGTCCCGACTGGAACGCGCCGGTATCGATGCCTATCCGGTTGGGCATCTCCTCGACCGCATCGCTGATCGTATGGCCGTGGACCACGATGCAGCCATGGTCGCGCGGATCGGAAATGAAGCTGTCGCGGATCCAACGCAAGTCGGCGGGTTTCTGGTCCTCGATCGGAACGCCGGGGCGAATTCCGGCGTGGACGAACAGATAGTCGCCGATGCTGATCGCGTCCTCGGCACCGCGCAAGTAATCGATATGCGCCTGCGGCACCGCTGCGCGCATCCTGATCTGAAGTTCGTCGAGCGTCAGTTCGCGATAGTGGGTGCGGTCGATCGGATAGCTGAGTACGGTCTCTTTGCCGCCATAGCGCAGGAAGTGGCGCAACACTTCGGTGCGATCGAGGCTGTCGAGGAACATCTCCTCATGGTTGCCCGCCAGCAGTCGCACCCGGCGCCGGGCGCCCCAGGCTATCGCCGCGTCGACCACCCCGGCGCTGTCGGGGCCGCGATCGACGAGGTCGCCGAGCAGCACCACGGAGGTCTCGGCGGGCGCTCGCCCCGCGTCGTCGGCGTCGATCGCCGCAATCAACTGCTCGAACAGGTCGAGCCGGCCATGGACGTCGCCGATCGCATAGACTCGCTGGCCTGCGGGAACCGAGGCAGTGGCCGTCGCCGCGGCAGGCGCGGGGGCGAGGATGGAACGGAGGCGCTTGATCATATGAGCTCGCCGAAGCGCGCGGTCCTATAGTGTGGTGGCGGCTGTCCCTCAAGCCGCGACAGGGTCAGTGCAGCAATGCCGGAGACACCCGCCCGGTTCCGCGATCGGTTCGGTGGTGCGCAAAAGCCACGGGACTTCCGCAAAACGGACGGTAGGCGCAAATTTATCCTTGTGCAATGCAGCATAAATCGGCAGGCACGGTCCCGCATCGCTCGAGGCCGGCCCGATCATACGAGGCCACCCGGCTTTGCGCAGGTGGGACGACGCGTCAACTTTTGAAGGATTTTGACATGCGCACGTCCGTTTCGGCCCTTTCGGCCGCCATCTTCCTCGCTTTCGGGCTGGGTGCCACTCCCGCTTTCGCCGACGAAACCGATCCTCCGAGCGAGTTCACGTTCAGTGGCTATGTCCAGGGCGTTTCCGACTATCGCTTCCGCGGCTATTCGCTTTCTGGCGGCGATCCGGCGCTGCAGGGCACGATCAATCTCAACCATTCGAGCGGGTTCTACGCCGGGGCCTGGGCCTCGTCGCTCGACGGCAACGGGCCGATCCTCAGCTTCTACGGCGACACCGAACTCGACCTCTACGCTGGCTGGACCGGCTCCGTGGCCAGCGGCCTGACTGTCGACGTCGGTGTGCTTCGCTATGTCTATCCGTCGAACGACGGTCAGGGCCCGGCTGATTTCTGGGAACCTTACGCCTCGCTCTCGACCACTCTCGGCCCGGTGACAGCCAAGCTCGGGGCGGCTTATGCGCCTGACCAGGACGCGCTGTTCGGCGAAGACAACCTGTACCTCTTCACCGACGTGAGCGCGGGCATTCCCAATACCCCGATTTCCGTCAGCGGCCATGTCGGCTATACCGACGGCATTCTCGCGCCGAAGCTGCTGACCTTGCAAAGCGGCGACGACAGCGGATTCGACTATTCAGCCGGCGTGACCTGGGCGGTGACCGACAAGTTTTCGGTCAGCGCGACTTACGTGGGGGTCGAGGGCAACGCGAGCGAATCGCGGTACGACGCCGGTCTTTCCGGCGTGGTCGCCAACGATACCGTGGTGGCGACGGTCAAGCTCGCGTTCTGATGCCTCCGCTCGTGTGACGCAATGGCCCGCTTCGGGAAACCGGCGCGGGCCTTGTCGTCGCGGTCCGCTGCCGATATCGACTGACCCGTGACAGCATATCTTCATACGATGATCCGGGTCAGCGATCCGGCCGCAACGGTGGCGTTTTTCAGGCTGATCGGCGTTGAGGAAGTGCGCCGCTTCGACAGCCAGCAAGGCCGCTTCACACTGATCTTCCTCGCCGCGCCGGGGCAGGAGGGGGTGGCCGAGGTCGAGCTCACCCACAATTGGGATCCCGAGCCGTACACCGGCGGTCGCAATTTTGGCCACCTCGCCTATCGGGTCGAGAACATTTACGACACTTGCCGACGCCTGATGGACGCCGGGGTCACGATCAACCGTCCCCCGCGCGACGGGCATATGGCGTTCGTCCGCACGCCGGACGGAATTTCGGTGGAACTGCTCCAGGACGGCCACCTGCCCGCGCAGGAACCGTGGGCGAGCATGCCCAATGTTGGCGAGTGGTAGACTATCGGACGCCCCGTCCGGCAAATCGCAGCACCGCAAACCCCAGCACCGCCGACAACAGCGAACCCGCAAGCACCCCCAGCTTGGCCTCCTCGACCAGCGCCGGGTCGCCGGGAAAGGCGAGCGCGGCGATGAACAGGCTCATGGTGAAGCCGATCCCGCACAGCAGCGCAATGCCCCACAGCTGGAGGAGGCCGGCACCTTCGGGGCGCCGGGCAATGCCGAGCCGCTCGGCAATCACGAGGCTGGCGAAGATCCCGACCTGTTTGCCCGCGAACAGCCCCAGCGCGATCCCCAGCGGCAGCGGCGCGAGCAGACTCGCCCCGCCGCCCAGCGCGACCCCGGCGTTGGCGAAACCGAACAGCGGCACGATCAGGAACCCGCTCCAGGGCACGAGCTGATGCTCCATCCGCAGCAAAAGCGAGTCGTGGGTCCGCTTGCCGGGTCGCAAGGGAATCGCGAACGCAGCGAGTACCCCCGCGACGGTTGCGTGGACTCCCGAATGGAGCACCGCGAACCACAGCGCAAGCGCCAGCAGAACGTAGGGCGTGGCTCCGTCGACGCGGAAGCGGTTGAGTAGCGCCATCGCTGCCAGAATCGCAGCAGCGGCCCCCAGCCAGGCCAGCTTGATCCCTGCGGTATAGGCGAGCGCAATAATTGCCACCGCGCCCAGATCGTCGACGATCGCCACGGTCAGCAGGAACAGTCTTAGCGATGGGGGCACACGCTTGCCGAGCACTGCGACAACTCCCACCGCGAAAGCGATGTCGGTCGCCGCCGGGATTGCCCAGCCCCGGGCAAGGTCGGCGGCATCATCGATGACCAGAAGGTAGACCGCTGCCGGCACCACCATCCCGGCAACTGCGGCGATCACCGGCATCCGCCGCGTCTCGGGCTTGGCCAATGCTCCGTTCAGCACCTCGCGCTTGATCTCCAGCCCGACGACGAAGAAGAACAGCGCCATCAGCCCGTCGTTGATCCACAGATGGAGCGTCGCGAGCTTGGCTATCGGGGTCCAGCCGAGCGGATGGTCGAATAGCGCGTGATAGGCGGGTTCGAGCGCGGTGTTGGCGGCGACCATCGCCGCCGCAGCGACGATCATCAGGACGATCCCGGGAGCCGCCTCGTCGTGGAGCAAGCGCCGAATCTTTGGGGGAATAAAAATACGGTGTCGCGTTGTCATCGCAACCGTGCTTCGGCGATTCCGCGACACGTTGCAACCTTGGCCGGGCCGCGATAGGCTGACCGTTCGCGCCCTCGGGCGTGCACAGGGGGGGGCATGACGGGACCGTTCGCATTCGGCGGGTTCGACCCGTGGCAATGGCTCGAGATCGTCGAGCATGAGCTGCTGCTGTTCGCGGCGGTGTTTTTCCTCATCGGAGCGATCGACGAATTGGCGATCGACCTCGCCTGGCTCCGCCTGAAACTATCCGGACGGACGCGGCCTGTCGATTTCGCGGTGCCTTCCGACGCCCCCTTGGCAGGCATCGCCGCGGTGCTGGTGCCCGCCTGGCGCGAGGGCGACGTCGTTGCCGCGATGCTTCGTCATTGCCGCGAGAGTTGGCCGCAGCGCGAGTTGCGGGTCTATGCCGGCTGCTATCGCAACGATACCGCAACGCTCGCCGCGCTGGTCAAAGGCGCCGCGCACGATCTGCGCATCCGCATCGTGGTTCACGCCGCGAACGGACCGACCACCAAGGCGGATTGCCTGAACCGGCTCTACGCCGCGCTTGCCGCCGATGAGCGTCGCAACGGGGTGCGCGCACGCAGCGTGATTCTCCACGATGCCGAGGACATGGTCCACCCCGCCGCGCTGGCGCTGATCGACGCCGCGCTAGACAGCGCCGACTTCGTCCAGCTGCCGGTGATCCCGGTGCCGCAGCCGCGCTCGCGCTGGATTGCCGGGCATTACGGCGACGAATTTGCCGAGGCGCACGGCAAGACCATGGTGGTTCGCGATTCGCTGGGCGCCGGGCTGCCTGCCGCGGGTGTGGGCTGCGGTTTCTCCCGCGCCATTATCGACGAGCTGACCAACGCGCGCGGCGCGGCGGGTCCCTTCGCCGCCGAATGCCTGACCGAGGACTACGAGATGGGGCTGCTGATTGCCGAGAGGGGAGGGTGCCAACGTTTCGTCCGTGCGCTTGCTCCCGACGGTTCGCTGATTGCGACGCGCGAACTGTTCCCTGCCGACCTTGGCGTGGCCGTGCGCCAGAAGACTCGCTGGCTTCACGGCATCGCCTTCCAGGGCTGGGACCGGCTCGGCTGGCACGGGCGGCTGAGCGAGCGCTGGATGCGGCTGCGCGATCGTCACGGCCCGCTGACTGCGCTGGTCCTTGCCGCCGCCTACCTGGTAATCGTGATCTGGGCTGTGCTTCTCGTGGCCGAGCGCGCCGGGTGGCACAATCCCGCGCCGCTCTCGTTCGGGCTGGTGATCCTCCTGTGGATCAATCTCGCCAGCTTCTTCTGGCGCGCGGCATTCCGCTTTGGGTTCACCACGCATTCCTATGGCTGGGTCGAGGGGCTGTGGGCGATCCCGCGAATCCCTTTCGC
This sequence comes from Novosphingobium sp., assembly GCA_030697365.1. Taxonomy (GTDB): domain Bacteria; phylum Pseudomonadota; class Alphaproteobacteria; order Sphingomonadales; family Sphingomonadaceae; genus Novosphingobium. The sequence goes on from JAUYQH010000123.1 coordinate 7,042, forward strand.
CAATGTGATCGCGATCATGGCCGGCCGCCGCGCTACGGCGGCCTATTTGCGCAGCCTTCTGGGCGGTGCGGTGCGCTGGGAAAAGACCCCGCATCCGTTCCACGCCACCGCCCTTTTCGCGCGGCGGCCCGGCGGATCTGCGGCGGCATGAGCGCATTCAACCGGCGCGGCCAGCCGCTGGCCTCGGTGGGCCTGCTGCTCGCCTTATGGATCGGCCTGCGCGCCGCAGTGTGGGAGCCACCGTTCCCGGTGCCACGGCTGGTCGATGCCTCAGGCCCGGACGCGAGGGTACCTGTCACCGCGCAGGCGGCTGGACAGATGATGTCAGCCCGCAGACCCGAGGATGCCGCGCCGCCGGACGCGCCGTTCGCACGCTCTATTCTTGCGGCCTCCGCGCTGGTTCGCCCTGCAGCGGCTTTGCCGCTGGCCAGGATCGCATCCCTGCCGCTTGCTATTGCGAAGCCTGCCGAGCCGACCACATCGCCGCCGCCGCCAGCCATCACCCCGTACGCCACCGCGGCGCACCAACTGCTCTACCTCGCCGCGCTCGGTCGCCTGCCGTTGCCGCCGGGGCTGGCGCTGGTCGCCGCCCCGCCGCGTCTGGCGCCTGCGCCGGATTCCTGGGCGGAGGCAGCGCCGCGCTGGTCGGGCGACGGCTGGGTTCTGGTCCGCCGCGGCTCCGGAGGCCTCGCCGCCGCTTCGGGCTCCCCCGCCTACGGCGCAAGCTAGGCGGGCGGGGTGCTGCGCTTCGCGCTGGACCCCGGCTCGTCGCGCGGCCCGCAGGCCTATCTCCGGGTCAGTCGCGCCATCGGGGGCTTCGGCGAGGGTGAGGTCGCCGCGGGGCTTTCGGCCCGCCCGATCGCCACGGTTCCGCTGCGCCTGCTTGGCGAGGCGCGGGTCCAGCGCAGCGGGGGTACAACGCGAATTCGCCCCGCGGCCTCGCTGGTCAGCGAACTGCCGCCGGCTCGCCTGCCGCTGGGGATCGAGGGCGATGTCTATGCCCAGGCCGGCTATGCCGGGGCGCCGTTCGGTAGCAAGCGCGGGGCGACGCCGTTCTTCGATGTCCAGGCGGTCGCCGACCGGTCGCTCGCAAGCGCCGGACCGGCCGAACTGCGGCTCGGCGCGGGCGCCTGGAGCGGAGGCCAGGAAGGCGCGGCCCGGCTCGATCTGGGCCCGCGAGCCAGCGTTCGCGTCGATGCCGGACTGGCGCGATCGCGGCTGGCGCTCGACTGGCGCTTCCGCGTTGCGGGCAACGCGCGCCCGGCTTCGGGTCCGACGCTGACCTTCTCGGCGGGTTTCTAGGCGCCGCAGCGTTCCCATCGTGCGTCGCATAGGCTAGGTCGGCCATCAGGATGGACGTCTACCTTCCAATCGCCAACCTCTCGGTCAACGGCCTGGTGATCGTCGGTCTGGGCGGACTGATGGGTATTCTATCCGGAATGTTCGGCGTCGGCGGCGGCTTTCTGACCACGCCACTGCTGATCTTCTACGGCATTCCCCCAACCGTCGCCGCGGCAAGCGCCGCCAGCCAGGTAACAGGCGCGAGTGTCTCGGGCGTCTTTGCGCACTCCCGCCGTGGAGGGGTCGACTACCTGATGGGCGGGGTGATGGTCGTCGGCGGGGTGTTCGGCACGCTGGTTGGCGCGGTGCTGTTCCGGGTGCTCCAGGAACTCGGCCAGATCGATACCGTAATCAACATTCTTTACGTCATCATGCTCGGCGCGATCGGCGGGATGATGGGCAACGAGGCGGTCCAGAGCCTTCGCGCGATGCGCAGCGGGACCCGGCTGCCCGCGCGCAAGCGGCGCCACCACCCACTGGTCGCCAACCTGCCGTGGCGCTGGCGGTTCTACCGCTCGGGGCTGTACATTTCCCCGCTGGCGCCATTGTTGCTCGGCTTTCTCACCGGCATCCTGACGATGCTGCTCGGCGTCGGCGGCGGCTTCATACTCGTCCCGGCGATGCTCTATGTGCTGGGGATGAGCGCCAGCGTGGTGGTCGGCACCTCGCTGTTCGAAATCCTGTTCGTGACGATGCTGGCGACGATGATGCATTCGCTGACCACCAAGGCGGTCGACATAGTCCTTGCGCTGCTGCTCCTGATCGGTTCCGTCTCGGGCGCACAGATCGGCGCGCAGTTCGCGCAGAAGGCGCGGCCCGAGTACCTCCGCCTGATCCTTGCCGCAATCGTGATCCTGGTCGCGCTGCGCCTGGCGGTGGGCTTGGGGTATCGCCCGGACGAGATCTACACGGTGACACCGCTGTGAGGACCTTGCTTGCCCTCATGCTGCTGGTCCTGCTCGGCGGAGCCCGGGATCCAATCCTCATCCCCGAAATCTCGCAGCACGAGATCCAGGTCCAGCAGGGCTTCACCGGCACCGACCTGCTGCTGTTCGGCGCGATCCTCACTCCCGAGGGCACCCGCGCGGCGCAAGCCTACGACATAGTGGTCGTGCTTCAGGGGCCGGCCCGCTCGATCGTCCTGCGCGAAAAGCAGAAGGTGGCGGGGGTGTGGATCAACGCCGACAGCAGCGAATTCCGATCTGCCCCGGCGTTCTTTGCGGTGGCATCGTCGCGTGCGATCAAGGACATCGTCGACGATCGCACCGCGGCGATCTACGAACTGGGGCTGCCGTGGCTCCAGCTCTCGCCGATCGGAGCGATCGACCCCAAGCAGCAGGCGCGCTTTTCCGCCGGACTCGTCGATCTGATGCGCCGCCAGGAACTGTACCAGCAAGACGAAGGCGCGGTCACGGTGAGCGGGGGGGTACTCTACCAGGCGCGGATCGCCTTGCCCTCGAGCGTCTCGACTGGAACCTATACCGCCGAAACCTTCGCCATTTCGCGCGGGAAGGTGGTGGCCGCGGCCTCGACCACGGTAGCGGTGCGCAAGCTGGGGTTCGAACGCTTCGTTGCCGACCAGGCGCAGCGTAACGGGCTCTGGTACGGGATCACCGCGGTGCTGCTCTCGGTATTCATGGGGTGGATGGCCGGGCGGTTGTTCGCTTTGGTATAATGCGCCTTCGACTCCCGTCGAAGACTTGCGGCCCATGAGGCCCGGACGGCATTCTTGACTTTAAAACCTAGCTTACCCGATCTTAACCGCAATTCCCTAACGCCGCGCCGATGGACACACCGATTGACAGACAGGGACCGCGCGCAATGTCGGACATGAGCAGGCTTGGCCTGGATTTGGGCATGAGTACCGCGCAGCCCGCCGGGACGGGCGATTTCCACCGTCCCGAACAATCCATCGGCGGACGGCCCGCAACGCCTGCAGCCAATCCGGCTGCTCCCGCTCCCGCTCCGCACGTGGAAGCGCCTACCCAATCGCGCAACGCGCTCGAACCGATCGGGATGGTTCTCGAAATAGCCGGTTCGGGATCGCGCATCGCGCTCGATCTGGGGCGGCTGGAGGATTGCGCGGCGGACGCCGACCCTTCGGTCGCACTCACCGGCCAGGTCGGTAGCCAGATCAAGATCCGCGTCGGCAACACCTGGCTGCTGGCCAGCGTGCGCACCCAGCGTTCGGACGAGGCGGTGCCTGGCGGGATCGTCGCGGCGATCGACTTCCTTGGCGAGGGCGACGAGGAAAAGCTGACCGGCAAGATCTATCACTTCCGTCGCGGCGTGACCCGCTACCCAATCCCTGGCGCACTGATTTATCCGGCGACCAGCGCGGACTTGCGCCAGATCTACGCCAGCGACGGGCGCGCGGCTGTCACCGTCGGCACGGTCTATCCCACCCGCGACATCCGCGCCGGGCTGTATATCGATGCGATGCTGGGCAAGCACTTTGCGCTGCTCGGCTCGACCGGCACCGGCAAGTCGACCAGCGCCGCACTGATCCTCCACAAGATCTGCGAAGCCGCGCCCGACGGGCACATCGTGATGATCGACCCGCACGGCGAATATTCCGCCGCGTTCAAGCACTCGGGCCTGCTGCTCGACGTGTCCAACCTGAGCATGCCGTACTGGCTGATGAACTTCGAGGAACACTGCGAGGTTTTCGTCACGGCGACCGGCAACGAAGGCCAGGAGGATCGCGACATCCTCGCCCGGTGTCTGCTCCAATCGCGCAGCAAGAACCGCCTGGCCGAGGGCATGGGCAAGATCACGGTCGATGCGCCGATCCCCTACCTGCTGTCGGACTTGTCGAACGCGATCCAGACCGAGATGGGCAAGCTCGACAAGGCGACCAATTCAGCCCCGTTCATGCGGCTCAAGACCAAGATCGACGAGATCAAGGCCGATCCGCGCTACCAGTTCATGTTCTCGGGGATGCTCGTCGGCGATACGATGGCCGAGTTCATCTCCAAGGTCTTCCGCCTGCCTTCCAACGGCAAGCCGATCTCGATCATCGACGTGTCGGGCGTTCCCTCGGACATCACCTCGACCGTGGTCGCGGTGCTCAGCCGACTGGTCTTCGACTACGCAATCTGGTCGCGCGACGACACCACCCGCCCAATCCTGCTGGTTTGCGAGGAAGCCCATCGCTACGTGCCCAACGAGAAGAACGCCGATGGCTCGAGCGTGGGCCGGGTCCTCAGCCGCATCGCCAAGGAAGGGCGCAAGTACGGGATATCGCTGGGTCTGATCACCCAGCGCCCTTCGGACCTTGCCGAAGGCGTGCTCTCGCAGTGCGGTACGATCATCTCGATGCGCCTCAACAACGATCGCGATCAGGCGTTCGTGAAGGCAGCGATGCCCGAAGGCGCGCGCGGCTTCCTCGATTCGATCCCCGCCTTGCGCAACCGCGAGTGCATCATCTGCGGCGAGGGCGTTTCGATCCCGGTCCGGGTAAGCTTCGACGAGCTCGAGGAATTCAAGCGCCCGGCCTCAGCCGATCCGTCGTTCTCCGAGCTGTGGAACCACAGCGGCGGCGAAGAGGAACAGATCCAGCGCACCGTCTCGCGCTGGCGTGCGCAAGGTCGGTAGGGTTTCGGCCCAGGAATCCGATCCCACGGGTCAGACCCGGGTGTTCCTCCCCCCGCTACAACGAAGGCATCATCCGCCCGGCCGCTTCGCCGTCGGCCTGGCTGTCTTCGGCGGCTTCGGCCAAGGGCAGCGCACGCGCGGACCGGCGCCAGCCGGGGCGCCGATAGGCGACCACCGCCAGCGCAGTGGTGACCAGCGAGCCCGCCGGAAACGACAGCCAGATCGCGTCGCTGCCGATCACCGGATAGAGCAGCGCATAGAACCCCAGCCGCGCCGGGTAGAGCGCGATCCCCAGGATCACTAACGGCGCCCAGACCACCCCGCCCGCGCGCATCGTCCCGAACAGCACCACCGTCACCCCGAACAGCACGAAGCTCCAGCTCGCCAGGAACTGGATGTGGCGGGCGATGGGTATCGCCAGGCTTTCGGGGCCGAGGAAGAGCGCCAGCAACGGGCGGTCGAATGCCAGCAACAGCGCGGTCAGCGCCCCGGTCATCGCCACGTTGGCGATCACCCCGGCGCGGGTGATCCCCCCCAGCCGCGCGGGCAGCCCGGCCCCGATCGCCTGTGCCGCCATCGCGCTGACTGCCGCTCCGATCGCCATCGCCGGCATCTGGAGATAGGTCCACAGCTGCGAGGCGGCGGCATAGGCGGCGGTGGTCACCAGCCCCTCGCGGTTGACCAGCCCGACCATCACGATCCCCGCGGCCGCCATCAGCAGCATTTGCGCGCCCATCGGCAGCCCCTTGACCATGATATAGCTCAACTCGTCGCGGCGCGGGCGCAGATAGCCGAGCTCGGTGCCGCGCAGCCGCAGCGGCAGGTCGCGGGCGTAAAGATACGCGATCATTCCGATCAACCCGATCACTGTCGCAATCACCGTAGCCCAGGCCGCACCGGCGATGCCCAGCTGCGGGAACGGGCCGATCCCGGCAATCAGCAGCGGGTTGAGCACGATATCCAGCGCCACGGTCAGCGCCATGAACTTGAGCGGGGTCTGCGCGTCGCCACCGCCGCGCAAGCCCATCGACAGCATCACCATGACGATCGAGGCGGGCATCGCGATGAACACCACCCGCAAGTATGCGAGCGCCAGCGCATAGCTTTCCCCCGGGGTCGCCATCAGCGTCAGCAGCTGCGGCGCGAGCAGCCACCCCGTCACCGCGACGACCAGCGAGAGGATCGTGCAGAACCCCAGCGCGCTGCCGAAGCTGCGCCGCGCCGCAGCGATGTCGTTCGCGCCGAACGCCTGGCCGACCTTGACCGTGGCGGCCATCCCGAACCCGAACACCGCCGAGAACACCAGGAACATGATGATGTTGGCGTTGGCGGTCGCGGCCAGGGCACCTTCGCCCAGCAACCGCCCGACCCAGATCGAATTGACCGTGCCGTTGAGCGACTGGAGCACGTTCGAGGCCAGCGTTGGCAGCGCGAACACCAGCAGGGTGCGCACGATCGGCCCCTGGGTCAGATCTCCACTGCGCAGCGGAGCGGCATCGGGGGCAAGCGGCGCGTCGGTCACGTCCCGCGGGTGTCGCCGTAGAGATGGATATGCAAGCGATCGCTGAACCGCAGCCCGTTATCCAGCGCCAGCGGGGCCAGCCATCGCGCCCGCGTTCGCAGGGTGGCGCTGTCGGTGCCTTCGGGCATCACGAACAGGCGTTCCTGCGGGATGGCGTAGGCTTTCGCCAACGCGAGCACCTCCTCGACATCGGCGGGGGTGGCGACCACGAACTTGAAGAACGCGCGGGCGTCGGCGGCGAATGCGGCAAGGCGTTCGGGGATCAGAGCGAGGTTTGCCGGATTGCCGGAGTGGGCGAGCTTGGGGCTGACGTTGTACTGGTGGACCAGCGCGTCGAGCGCGGGCGGCGGGGCGACGGTGCCGTTGGTCTCGATCTCGACGTGCATATCCGGCAGCAGCGCCAGCATTCTGGCGAGAGCAGACGCCTGGAGCAGCGGCTCGCCCCCGGTGACGACGAGGCGGTTGCCGTTGAGGGCGAGGATGCGCGCGGCGGTGTCGTCCTCGCTCAGCGTCACCTGGTTGGCCTTGCGCTCGAACGCGCCCGGGCCGGCGAAGCGCCAGGTATAGGCGGTGTCGCACCACGTGCACGCTAGGTTGCAGCGCGACAGCCGCACGAACACCGAAGGCCGCCCCGCCGAAGGCCCCTCGCCCTGGAGCGAGGCAAAGATTTCCGGTTCGCCGGGGCGGGTAGTGGCGAGGGTCAGGGGCATGGCGAGTCGTTCGAACCGTGGACCACTTGGACCACAGTCCTGGGCTTAAAATCTTCCCTTCCGAGCGCGCGTCTGGAAACGCGGGCGAGGCTGGGCGCGAACGGCGGCATCCGCATCCCATGGCACAACCGGGTGCGTGTAGGAAAATGGTTCCTCGCCGGGGGCGGTGGTGGCGAGGGTCAGCATACCTAACCCCTCGCCCCCTTCAGGGGGAGAGGATACGAAGCCTTGCGAGCTTGCTCGCTAGGCGCAGTTGGAGAGGGGGCGAGGCAGCGCGCTTCCGCTGCCCCCTCTCCAAGCTTCGCTAGCTCGCCAGCGAGCAAGCTGCGCTATCCTCTCCCCCTGAAGGGGGCGAGGGGAAGCATGCAATCTCACCCCAACCGCGCCAGCGCCGCGGCCAGCCGCTCGGCCTCGGCGGCATGGTGGGCGTGGTCGGCGCGCGCCTTGGCGATCGCCTCGGGTTTGGCCTTTTCGACGAAGGACGGGTTGGCGAGGCGGCCGGCGAGCGACCTGGCTTCCTTGTGCGAGGCGGTCAGCGCCTTTTCGAGGCGAACTTTCTCGGCGGCGATGTCGATCACCCCTTCAAGCGGAACGACGAGGTTGTCGCTACCCACGCCGAGCTGCATCGCCGCTCCCGCCGGAGCGGGATCGAACTTGACCGCCGAAAGCCTGGCTAGCCGCTCGATCGCGGCGCCGTTGCGCGCGACGAGTTCGCGTGTCGCAAGGCCGGCGCCGGGCAGATAGCCGTCGAGCCGCGCGCCCGGGGCAATCCCCAGTTCGGCCTTCGCCGTGCGCAAGTTGCCGACCAGCGCAATCAGCCACTCGACCTCGCGCTTCGCCTCGGCATCCACCTTCGCCCCCGTTTCCGGCCACTTCGCCACGATCAGCTCACAAGGCCGCTCACCCAGCGCGTGCCACAGCTCCTCGGTCACGAACGGCATGAACGGGTGGAGCATCACCAGGATCTGGTCGAGCACCCATCCGGCCACCGCCTTGGTCTCGTCGTCGAAGCTGCCCTTGATCAGTTCGATGTACCAGTCGCAGAACGTATCCCATACGAAGTGGTAGATCGCGTTGGCCGCCGCATCGAACCGCAAGTCGGCCATCGCCTGGTCGAGCGCTGCCACCGTTTCGACGACTTCGCCGATAATCCAGCGGTTTACCGCAGATTTTGCTGCGGGTGCTGCAAGCGTGGTCGATGCAGCAATTCCGTTGCTCTGGCAGAACCGTGCAGCATTCCACAGCTTGGTGGCAAAGTTGCGATAGCCTTCGACGCGGCGCTCATCCATCTTGATGTCGCGGCCCTGGCTTTCCATCGCCGCCATGAAGAACCGCAGCGCGTCGGCGCCGAACCTGTCGATCAGCAGCAGCGGATCGACCACGTTGCCTTTGGACTTGGACATCTTCTGCCCGTCGGGCGCGCGCACCAGCCCGTGGAGGTAGAGCCGCTTCCACGGCGGTTCGCCCATGAAATGCATCCCCTGCATCGCCATCCGCGCGTCCCAGAAGAACAGGATATCGAAACCGGAGATGAGGAGGTCGTTGGGGTAGTGGCGTTGGAGCAGCGTCTCCCCCACCCCTTTAGGGGAGGGGGCCGGGGGGCGGGGGCTGTCTGAAGGCGCGACATCCCCCTCTCCCAACCCTCTCCCCTGAAGGGGAGAGGGCTTTTCTTCCGGCCAGCCCAGCGTGGCGAACGGCCACAGCGCGGAGGAGAACCAGGTGTCGAGGACGTCGGGGTCACGCTCAAGCGTGACGTCTCCGGCGAGCCGTTGCGCTTCCTCCTCGGTCTCGGCCACGAAGACGCTGCCATTCTCGCCATACCAGGCCGGAATCCGGTGCCCCCACCACAGCTGGCGGCTGACGCACCACGGCTGGATGTTCTCCATCCAGTTGAAGAAGGTCTTCTCCCAGCTCTTGGGGACGATCTCGATCGCCCCCGAGCGCACCGCTTCCATCGGCGGCTGGGCGAGGGTGTGGGCATCGACGTACCACTGGTCGGTGAGCCACGGTTCGATCGCCACCCCGCCGCGGTCGCCGAAGGGGGTGGGGACCGTGCGCGGTTCGCAGTCGTGTTCGGCGCCGTCCTTGTCGGTATGCGCGACGAGGAACCCGGCTTCCTTCATCCGCTGCACCACCAGCCCGCGCGCGACGAAGCGGTCGAGACCTAAATACTCTTCCGGCACCAGCCCGTCGGCAGTCTGCACCACCCTGGCCTCGGCATCGAACATGTTGAGCATCTCGCCGGCCCTGAACCCGGCGCGCTTGCCCACCTCGAAATCGTTGAAGTCGTGCCCCGGGGTGATCTTGACCACGCCGCTGCCCAGCTCGGGATCGGCGTGCTCGTCGGCCACAACCGGGAACAACCGCCCGGTCAGCGGCTGGCGGATCTGCTTCCCGACGATCCCGGCATAGCGTTCGTCCGTGGGATGCACCGCAACCGCCATATCGGCGAGCATCGTTTCGGGCCGGGTGGTGGCGACCTCGACCGCGTCCGAACCATCCGCCAGCGGATAGCGGAACCGCCAGAACCCGCCCTGGACATCGCGCGTCTCGACCTCGAGATCGCTGATCGCGGTCTTGAGCTTGGGGTCCCAGTTGACCAGCCGCTTGTCGCGATAGATCAGTTTCTGATTGTAGAGGTCGACGAACACTTTCACCACCGCGCGGGTGAAGTGCGGGTCCATCGTGAACTGCTCTCTGGACCAGTCCATCGAGCAGCCGAGGCGGCGTAGCTGGCCGGTGATCGTCCCGCCGCTCGCGTGCTTCCACTCCCAGACTTTGGCGACGAAATCCTCGCGCGTGTAGTTGGTGCGCTTGTCCTGCCGCTTCTCCAGCTCGCGCTCGACCACCATCTGCGTCGCGATCCCGGCGTGGTCGGTGCCGACCACCCACAGCGCGTCCTTGCCGCGCAGCCGCTCGTAACGGACCACCACGTCCTGCAAGGTGTTGTCGAGCGCGTGGCCGATATGGAGCGAGCCGGTGACGTTGGGCGGCGGGTTGACGATGGTGAAGGGCGTCGCTTCGGGACGATCGGGGCGAAACAGGCCGTTCACCTCCCAATGGGCATACCAGCGCGCCTCGATGGCGGCAGGATCGAAGGTCTTGGCCAAAGTGTTCGGGGCCGTGCTGGGATCGTCTGGGGTCATGGCCGCGGGGCTTTGCCAGCCGCAATGCTGCACTGCAAGCACGCGCAAGCGGGCGCGCGCGATGCACTTGTCGGCGAAGGGTTTTTCGCGCAAGACCCCTGCCGATGCGGGCATTGGCCGATTATACGCTGGAACCGGGCGCAGATGGCGCCGCGACGCTGGCCTTGCGCGGGCCGATGGTCGTCTGGAGCGTCGGCCCGATGGACCGCAAGTTGCGCGCGTTGCAGGAAAAAATCGTCCGGGTCGATCTTGCCGGGGTCGAATGCATGGATACGGTCGGCGCATGGACCGCGTGGCGCGTGGCGCGCGACAATGACGCCGAGATCGTCGGCGGTACCGAAGAGGCGCACAGACTGATCGAGGCTGTCAAGGCGTCGGAGGGCAAGGGCGAGATCCGGCCCAGCCGCGGCAGCCTTGCCGAGCGGGTGCCTGCAGCAGTCGGCGGAATGGTCAGCGGGTTGGGCCAGGGGGCGCTGGCGGTCATCGCGTTCCTCGGCACGATCGTGATGGCGATCGGCACGCTGATCCGCCACCCGCGCCGTTTCCGGATGAAGGCGCTGGTCCACCAGATCGAGTTGGTTGGGGTCTCCAGCCTGGGGATCATCGGCCTGATGAGCTTCCTGATCGGGATCGTCGTCGCCCAGCAGGGCGCGGTCCAGCTCGAACAGTTCGGCGCGGAGATCTACACGATCAACCTCACCGGGCGGCTGTGCATGCGCGAGCTGGGCGTGCTGATGACCGCGATCATGGTCGCGGGTCGCTCGGGCTCGGCCTTCGCGGCGCAGCTCGGGACGATGAAGCTGACCGAGGAAGTCGATGCCATGCGCACCATCGGGGTCTCGCCGATCGAGGCGCTGGTCCTGCCGCGGATCCTTGCCGCGGTGCTGATGATGCCGCTGCTGGGGTTCTATTCGGCGGTGGTGGCGATCATCGGCGGGGCGTTCGTCGGGAACTTCGCGCTCGACATCCCGTTCTGGACGTTCCTGACGCGAATCCAGGAGGTGGTGCCGATCCACGACGTCTGGGTCGCGTTGGTCAAGGCGCCGGTGTTCGGGCTGATCATCGGGCTCGCAGGGTGCTATCAGGGGATGCAGGTCAAAGCCAATTCCGAGGAAGTGGGCCTGCGCACCACCGCCGCGGTGGTCATGGCGATCTTCATGGTGATCGTCCTCGACGCCTTCTTCGCGGTGTTCTTCACCAAGGTCGGCTGGGCATGAACGAAACCGTCGCCCTGCCGGACGAGGCGCTCGACCTCAATCTCGATGAGTTCACCGGCGAATACCCGATCAGGGTCCGCGGGCTGAAGAACGCGTTCGGCGAACAGGTGATCCACGAAGGCCTCGATCTCGAAGTGCGCAAGGGCGAGATCCTTGGCGTCGTCGGGGGTTCGGGTACCGGAAAGTCGGTGTTGATGCGCTCGATCATCGGTCTGCAGATTGCGGAAGAGGGCGATATCGAGGTGCTCGGCCGCTCGATCACCGACGCGCAGGAAGACGATGATATCGACATCCGCAGCCGTTGGGGGGTGCTGTTCCAGGGCGGCGCGCTGTTCTCGACGCTGACCGTGGCCGAGAACGTGGAAGTTCCGCTCAAGGAATTCTTCCCCGAGATGTCGCCCGAACTGATGCACGAGATCGCGCGCTACAAGGTTGTGCTTTCGGGCCTGCCCGAGGACGCTACTGCCAAGTATCCCGCCGAGCTGTCGGGGGGGATGAAGAAGCGGGCGGGACTGTCGCGCGCGCTCGCGCTCGATCCGGAACTGCTGTTCCTCGACGAGCCGACCGCCGGGCTCGATCCGATCGGCGCGGCGGCGTTCGATGCGCTGA
>JAUYQH010000126.1 GCA_030697365.1 Novosphingobium sp.
GGCGTTCTTGCCGAGCGCGGTGGCGTTGGCGCCCGCGGCATTGGCCTGATGGCCGGCTGCGAGGGAAAGCGCGCCCGTAGCGCTCGACTGCCAGCCGAATGCCTGCGCACCGCGCCCCGAAGCGACCGCTTCGCCACCGACCGCGGTCGAGTGGAAGCCGGTGGCCTGCGCGAGGTCACCGATCGCGACGGCGTCCTCGTCGGTCGCGGCCGCGCGGTTGCCGACGGCGGTCGAGGTTATGCCGCTGGCGATGGACGTATCGCCGATCGCCACGGCGCTGCCACCGGATGCGTTGGCGGCAAAGCCGAGCGCGGCGGAGTTGTCACCCGCCGAATTGGCGTTCTTGCCGACGGCGGTGGACTGAATGCCACCGGCCACCGTCTGGTGACCCGAGGCGAGGCTGAGATTGCCCGTCGCCCGCGCCTGCCAGCCAAATGCCTGTGCGCCTCGACCCGAGGCCACCGATTCTCCGCCAACGGCGGTTGAGTGGAACCCGCTGGCGAGCGCCTTGTCGCCGATAGCGACGGCGTCTTCGTCGGTCGCTTCCGCCAGGTTGCCAACCGCCACCGCGGTACCCATAGACGTCGCGTTAGTGCCGTTGCTAGCGGTTGCGCCCGCGCCGATTGCAACCGAGCCGGTCGACGAAGCCGTCGCGTTGCGCACCACGCCCGCAGCAGTGGTGCCCTGGCCGCCAACCGCGACCGAACCGGCGGCGGTGGCCGTCGCGCTTTTGCCCACAGCGGTCGCTTGGCTTCCAGATGCGGTGGCGAAATGCCCTGCAGCTAGGCTAAGACCCCCGCTCGCCTCTGCTTCCCAGCCGAAAGCTTGCGCTCCACGGCCCGAGGCTTCAGATTGGCCACCAACCGCAGTCGAGTGGAACCCCGACGAGATCGCCCGGTCACCGATTGCAACCGCGTCTTCGTCCGAGGCCACTGCAAGATTGCCCACGGCAACCGCCGCCCCGGTCGATGTGACGTTCGTGGTCGCGGTGGTCGCGCCGGAGCCCACCGCTACTGAGTTGGCTTGGGTCGCGACCGCAGCCGCACCGCATGCCAGCGATGTCGCAGTGCCATCGGAAGTTGCGCCGGACGCATCTGCGACACCGTCGCCATTAGTATCAAGCAGGCATTCTGCCGCAGCTGCGCTGGGCGCTCCGACGCCGGCCGCAACGGCGAGGGCGAAAGCGCCGGCCGATGCGGTCAGCAGAGAGGTGAAATGGATCGGGTTTCTCTTGGACATGACATTCCCCTGGTTAGGCATTCCGCCCGCGTCGACGCAGTCGGAAGCATTTGGTTGGGCGTTCCTTTTCGGTTCCGCCCCGGAAGCAACCCGCCAAATTCCCCTCGCAATATTGCGAGGGCAACCGCCCTGTGTCAAACCCGGAAAGTCAATCACGCGAAGTGGTTCGAACCAGCGGCGCCGAAGCCGGCCGAGGTTCCGCCACAAGCCATTTTTCCATTGGCGGTGCACGGGCGCTATGGCATTGGCCGCCTTGGGATCATCGGGAGCAGTTGCGGGCTTGGCCAGCGAGGACATCGTCAGTTTCGAGCCCGCCACCGGGGCCGAGTTGTGGCGCGGGCGCGCTGGCGATGTCGACGAGATCGTCGCCCGTGCGCGCCGCGCGTGGCCGGCGTGGGCCGCGCAACCGCTGTCGACCCGGATGGAATTGGTCCGCCGCTTCGCCAACGAAGTGCGCAAGGACGCCGAAGCACTCGCCACCCTTATCGCGCGCGAAACCGGCAAGCCGATGTGGGAAGCCCGCACCGAAGTCGAAAGCGTGGTCGCCAAGGTCGAGATATCGATCCGCGCCTATGCCGAGCGAACCTCGCAGCGCAAGCTCGACTCGGCGCTCCAGGGCACCGCCGCGCTGCGCCACAAGCCGCACGGGGTGATGGCGGTGCTGGGGCCGTACAACTTCCCCGCGCACCTGCCCAACGGCCACATCGTCCCCGCGCTGATCGCGGGCAACGCGATCGTCTTCAAGCCATCGGAAAAGACCCCCGCGGTGGGCGAAGCGTTGCTCCGGTGCTTCCACCGCGCAGGGATTTCGGCGGCGGTGATCCAGCTGCTGGTCGGCGGCCCGGAAGGGGGCAAGGCGCTGGTCGCGCACGACGGCATCGACGGGGTGCTGTTCACCGGATCGGCGCACGCCGGGATCGCGATCAACCGCAAGCTCGCCGCCAACCCGGCCAAGATCGTCGCGCTCGAGATGGGCGGCAACAACCCGATCGTGGTGTGGGACACCCCCAAGATCCACGACGCCGCGATCCTGATCGTCCAGTCCGCGTTCACCAGCGCGGGGCAGCGCTGCACCGCTGCGCGGCGGCTGATCGTCAAGGACTCGGTCTACGAAGCGGTGGTAACCGAAGTGAAGCGCCTCGCCGACCGGCTTATCGTCGGCGCGCCGTTCGACGAGCCTTCTCCGTTCATGGGCCCGGTGATCGACAACAACGCTGCCGACGGGCTGACCGAGAGCTTTCTCTACCTGCTCGGCCACGGTGGCAAGGCGATCAAGCACATGGCGCGGCCGCAGGACGACAAGCCGTTCCTGTCGCCCGCGATCATCGACGTGACCGCGATGAAGGAACGCCCCGACGTCGAGCTGTTCGGGCCGCTGCTCCAGGTGATCCGGGTCGACGATTTCGACGCCGCGATCGCCGAGGCCAACGCCACCCGGTTTGGGCTGTCGGCTTCGCTGATCGGGGGCACCCCGGCAGACTACAACCGTTTCTGGGCCAACGTCCGCGCCGGGGTGATCAACTGGAACCGCCCGACCAACGGCGCCTCCTCGGCCGCGCCGTTCGGCGGGGTAGGCCTTTCGGGCAACCACCGCCCGAGCGCCTACTACGCTGCGGACTACTGCGCCTACCCGGTTGCCTCGACCGAAATGGACCAGCCGCGGGCGAGCATCGGGGTGGGCTTGCGCGAAGGTTAAGCGTCAACCGGTGACGAGCAGGTCGAAGTGCGAAATCCCGCCGGGCTGAGGGTGGACGATCACCGCCATGCGCGACGATTTGCGCGTACTGATCAACACCTGGTTGCCCGCACGGCTCAAAGTGTATCCCGCCCTGGTGGCGATTGCGCGATAGAACGCCAAGACTTGCCCGGCCGGGACCGGTGCGGTGAAGCTTGCCCCGCGCAATGGACATGCCCCGCCCTCGCGGCCCACCGCCTCGCGCAAATGCGCCTTGGGATAGATCGGCAGATCAGCGGGCAGGCGCAGCGACCAGTCGAGGTTTTCGTTCAGGCCCTCCGCGCAAGCCTCACCGAGCACGCCCACGCGGTCGGCCAGCAAGGGGCCGGAGCACGCTGTGCACACCTCGCCTTCCGCTACTTCGACTTCGGTGACGCCACGCATCAGCGCCGCAGCTTCGGCGCGCGCCGCAGCGATCGTCTGGGGGGCGAAATCGTCGGGCGGCAGCGAGGATTCGAGCGGCCCCGGATCGGACATCACCGCAAAGCGCCGGTCGAGCGAGACGAGGTCGGGGTCGGTCAGGATCGGCGCCATCACCGCTTGCGCCACCGCGGGATCGGTCTCCACCTCCGCCGCGACCGGCGCAGGGCGCGCGCAGGCGGACAGCGTCAGCGTTGCCGCGGACAGCAAGACGAGATGATTGGGCACACGTCGATCGTAGCCGCGCACCTCTTAATAACGCGAAAAAGCCCCGGATCGCTCCGGGGCCTTCGGAAGGCGCAGCGAAGGGCGACTGCGCCCGCCTTGCGCCTTAGCGGCAGCGGCGCGAACCGCTGTTGCGCGCGACCTCGCGGCCGAGCAGCGCGCCGCCCGCGGCGCCGATGATCGTGCCGAGCGTGTTGTCGCCACGGCCCGCGATCGAGCGGCCGATCAGCGCGCCGGCAGCGCCGCCGATGATCAGCCCGGTCGTGCCGTTCTTCTTCTTGCAGTAGTACCGGCCATCGTTGCCGCGCCACACCGGGGTGTTGTTGTACACCGGCTCGGCATAAGCACTGCGGCCGTAGTAACCGCGGTCATAGCGATCGCCACGATAGCGATCATCGCGGTGGTCGTGATCGCGATAGACCATCGACTGGTCGGCGCTGGGGGCGTGCCAGGTCGCCGCGGCGGCGGGCATGCTGACGGCCATCATGCTGGGCAGCGCCAGCGACAGGGCGGCGGTGCGGAGAGCAATTTTCATTCGATTTCTCCTTTCAGAGGGTTCGACCAACCCCGTCTGGGAATCGGCTTGTGTTCATGCTTAAGCCTGACAACCTGAACGGTCGGCAACCCTATCGTCAGATTTCGGATTTGCGACGAAGCGAAACTCGACAGCGCCGGGGCGACCTGCCAAGCGCCACGCGATGGCTCCCACCTCCGATCGCCCGCGCGGGCTGCCGCTGGCACTCGTCGCCTATGGGGTGTGGGGCTTCCTGCCGCTGTACATCGCGTTGTTGCGCCATGTCCCGGCGTTCGAGCTGGTCGCCTGGCGGGTGATCTTCACCCTGCCGTTCTGCCTGGTGATCGCCGCAGTGCGGCGCCAGCTGGGCGAGATCGCGCGCGCATTCGTCGACTGGCGGCTGCTGCGGCTATTACTCGCCAGCGCCATGCTGATCGCGGTCAACTGGGTGATCTATGTCGCCGCGGTGAACACCGGCAACATCTACGCCGCGAGCCTGGGATACTACGTCAACCCGCTGGTCAACGTGCTGCTCGGCACGCTGTTTCTGGGCGAGCGGCTCAACCGCGCGCAATGGCTGGCGGTGGGAATTGCGGCATGCGGGGTGGCGATACTGCTCGGCGGCGCGACCGACACCTTGTGGATCAGCCTCGCCTTGGCGCTCACTTTCGGGCTCTATGGCTTCGTCCGCAAGCTGGCGCCGGTGGGTTCGCTGCCCGGGCTGACGATCGAGACCGCGCTGCTCGCGCCCATCGCAGCGGGGACCGTGTGGTTTTTCGCCAGCGGCGAGCAAGTGTCGAGCTTCGGCCACGACATCCCGACCAGCCTGTTGCTGATCGGCGCGGGCACGGTTACCGCGATCCCCCTGCTGTGCTTCGCGCTCGCCGCGCGGCGGATGGACTATTCGACGCTGGGCTTCGTCCAGTTCCTCGCCCCGACGATCGCCTTCATTCTGGGCCTGACGGTGTTCGAAGAGCCGCTGCGCCCGATCCAGCTGGCCAGCTTCGTGCTGATCTGGACGGCGATCGCGCTGTTCAGCTGGGACTTGCTCAAGCGGCACGCCGCATCAGCGAAGCCGCCAGCCTAGCGTTTCGCCCGCGTGGAACGGCACCACCGGGGTGCCGTTCGCATTGATCGTCGCGGGTACGACCACCTCGCGGCGTTCGAGCGTGACGGTCCCCTCGTTGAGCGGCAGCCCGTAGAACCTCGGCCCGTTTTCGCTGGCGAACGCCTCGAGCCGGACGAGTGCGCCTTCCTCGTGGAACACCGCAGCGTAGCTTTCGAGCGCAAAGGGCGCGTTGAAGATGCCGGCGCAACCGCAGTCCGCCTCTTTGGCGCTTTGCGCGTGCGGGGCGGTGTCGGTGCCGAGGAAGTATTTGGCCGAACCCGATGTCGCCGCTTTGCGCAGCGCCAGGCGGTGCTCCTCGCGCTTGACCACAGGCAGGCAATAGGCGTGGGGGCGCAGCCCCCCGGCGAATAGCGCATTGCGGTTGAGATGGAGGTGCTGCGGAGTGATTGTGGCAGCAACATTCGGCCCCGCCCCGTCCACGAACCCAACCGCCTGCGCGGTGGTAATATGCTCGAACACCACTTTGAGCGCGGGCAAATCGCGCACCAGCGGAGCGAGGACGCGATCGATGAACACCGCCTCGCGATCGAACACGTCGATCTCGGGCGCGGTGACCTCGCCGTGAACCAACAGCGGCATGCCGATCGCTTGCATCGCCTCGAGCGCGCCGCGGATGTTCGCCACGTCGGTCACCCCATGCGCGGAATTGGTGGTGGCGTGCGCGGGATAGAGCTTGGCCGCGGTGTAGACGCCTTCGCCAAAGCCGCGACGCAAGTCGTCGGGGTCGGTCGCGTCGGTCAGGTAGCAGGTCATCAGCGGGGTGAAGTCCGAGCCTGGCGGTAAGGCGGCGACGATCCGCTCGCGATAGGCTGCGGCCATCGCGGTGGTGGTCACCGGGGGCGAGAGATTGGGCATCACGATCGCCCGGGCGAACTGGCGGGCGGTGTGGGCGACGACCCCCGCAAGCATCGCACCATCGCGCAGGTGGACGTGCCAGTCGTCGGGACGGCGGATGGTGAGACTCGTCGGTTCGGGCATCGGCTTGCCATAGGCACGCGTGGGCCTATCTGTCACCCATGCCCGCAACCCGCCAAAAAGCTACCAGACTCTTTGATCGCGCCCTCGTGCGCCTGACCCCGCTCGAACCGGACGAAGACGTCGCTGATTTCCTGCAGGGGCTGGTCACCAACGACGTAATCGGCGCTCTGCCCGTCTGGGCGGGACTTCTGAGCGCGCAGGGCAAGGCGCTGTTCGATTTCATCATCTGGCCCGCGGGCTCCGACTTGTTGCTCGACTGCGAGTGCGATGCGGCCGAGGCGCTGGCGAAGCGGCTGTCGCTGTATCGTCTGCGACGCAAGATCGGCATCGCGGTCGATCCAGGGCTGGGCGTGCATTGGGCCGGACATGTCGGGGACGGCGCCGCTGCCGACCCCCGGCTCATGGCCCTGGGCGAGCGCTGGATCGCGGCGGTGGCGGACGGGGACGAGGCAGCCGATACCGAATGGCTTGCGCATCGGCTGAAACTCGGCGTCACCGAAGGCCGAGCCGAACTGGGCAGCGACGCCACGCTCTGGCTCGAATGCAATGCCGCCGAGCTTCACGGCGTCTCGTTCTCGAAGGGCTGCTACATCGGCCAGGAAAACACCGCGCGGATGAACTGGCGACAGAAAGTCAACCGACGGCTGGTGGTGGTCCCGCTGGCGAAAAGCAACCCCAAGCGCCAGCGCGCGGCTTATCCCGAACTGGGGCTGGCGGTGGATCATCGGCGGGTGGAAGATATCGATCCGGCAAGCGCGCCGGGGTGGATGGCGCTGGGCTGACGCTAGTCCGCCTTCGCGTGCGCCCGCGCGATCGAATCGATCAGGAACGTTTCCGCCGTCTGGCGTGCCGCCTCGCGCGGGAGGTCGAGCGCCTTGGCCATCGGCCCGCCGAGCAGCGCGTCGCCCAGCGCCATCAGCACCAGCGTAAGCGTCGAGCGGTGCATCGTCTCGAGGCTTTCAACCGTCGGCCCCAGCCGGTCGACCAGGTCGTGGACCGCCTCGACGATCGGGTCGAGCGCGTCCTCGTTGCCCGACAGCAGCATCCACGAGGCGAGCGCGCCTGCGCCTTCCTTGTCGAACGCATCAAAGGTCAGGTCGACGATCTCGCGCGCCGAGCCATGCCCCGCGCGCTGCGCCAGCACCGCGTCGGCGATCGTCGCGCAGACGGTTTGCGACAGGTGGCGCGCCAGTGCCTTCTGCAAGCCCGAGGCCGAGCCGAAATGGTGGAGCAGGTTGGCGTGGGTCCGCCCGATCCGCCCCGCGACGGCCTTGAGCGTGACCGCTTGGGGACCCATCTCGATCAGCAGTTCGCGCGCGGCGACGACCGCAGCGGTGCGGCTTTCATCCGGCGACAGGCGTTTTCTTATTGACATTGGTGTCAGTTAATCTAGTGCGACCGTCATGAACGCGCCCTTCAAACCCGACACCGCCCTAGAGTTCGCAACCCTGGCCCGCAAGGCCCCGACCCCCGCGGACCTGACTCTTACCGTCCGCGATCGCCGCTTCGGCCGCGACAAGGCACCGCCCGCGCGCTGGTGGCTCAACGGCGATCCCATCGGTAGCGCCTGGCACAACGCGCTGTCCGCGACGTTCCCGCGCGGCGAGGCCTATTTCATCGAATCAGTGAAAGCCAACCGCGCCGGGGCCCCGCCCAAGCTTGAGGCCGAGATCCGCGCCTTCGTGAAGCAGGAAATCAACCACACCCGCGAGCACATCGCGTTCAACCGCACCGCCAAGGACGCCGGCTACGACCTCGACAAGATCGACCGCCGCGTCGCAGAGCGGCTGGATATGATCAAGGGCCGCGCCCCCGAACTCAACCTGGCCGCGACGATGGCGCTCGAGCACTTCACCGCAATGCTTGCCCACGAGTTGCTGTCCAACCCGCGCCACCTCGCCGGAGGCGGCGAAACCGCGGAGCTGTGGCGCTGGCACTCGGCTGAGGAGATCGAGCACAAGGGCGTCGCCTACGACACCTGGCTCCACGCGACGCGCGACTGGAGCCGGTGGAAGCTGTGGAAGGTCAAGAGCCTGATGATGCTGGTGGTGACCCAGACATTCGTCACCCACCGCTTCGGCGACACCGTTGCCCTGCTCGCGCAGGACGGGCTGACGGGCGCGAAATGGAAGGCGAAAGTGCTGTGGTACCTGGTCGGCAACCCCGGACTGCTGCGCCGCATCTTCCCGGCGTGGGCCGCGTTCTTCCTGCCCGGCTTCCACCCCTGGAACCACGACGACCGCGCGCTGATCGGCAAGTACGAGAGCGAGTTCGAAGCGGCGGTGATGGGTTAAAGTTCCTCTCCCCCCAAGGGGGGGCGAGGAACTACGCCGCGCGCTTTACCATTTGCGGATCGCACCCGTCGCAATCGCTCGCCGCACCCAGATCGGTCGCGTATTCGACCGATTCGACGTGGCGCCCACGGCCCAAGCTGTAGCGCGACACGACCTTCCCCGTCGGGCGGAAGCCGATCTTGGCGAGCACCCGCCCGGAAGCTGGGTTATCGACGAAATGCCCCGCGACAATCCGGCGGTGGCCCAGCGTGCGAGCCAGGCGCAACACCGCGCGCGCCGCCTCGGGCGCATGGCCGTTGCCCCAGTGCGGGCGAGCGATCCAATAACCGAGTTCGGTCCGTTCGTCCTCGTCGCAGCCGAGCCCGACGCTGCCGACCAGTTTTCCGTTGCTGGCGGTGCTGACGAAGAAGTGCGGCAACCGCGGATCCTGCGCGCGCGCGGCGAAATCGCGCGCCTGGTCGGCGCCGTAAGGCCACGGCACGCGCGCCAGATTGCGCACAATGTCCTCGTCGGCGATCAGCGCCAGAAGCTCTTCCCAATCCTCCGGCCAGGCTGGCCGCAGGAACAGTCTTTCGCTGCGAATGAACACGTCGTTTCTCCTCGTCGGTCCCTGCAAGAGGCGTCCTAGCCTGCCCGCATGACACTAGCGTTGCGCATTGCGCCGGACGGCTTGTCCGGTGCGTTTGGCTGAGGGAGACGTGCAAAGAGGGAGACGGGCGGGGCCCCTCTCCCTCGTGTCGCCGGACTTTACGGAGTCCGGCGGGGGCCATCCCGTCGAGGATGGCCCGTTATCGACCATCCGTTATTCGGCAGCTTGCGCCATAATATCGACCGACACGTACTTGCGGCCAAGTTTGCCACCGTGAAATCGGACGCGGCCTTCGCCGAGCGCGAACAGGGTGTGGTCCTTGCCGATGCCGACATTGACGCCCGGATAGACGCGGGTGCCGCGCTGGCGGATGATGATGTTGCCACCGATCACTTCCTGGCCGCCGAACTTCTTCACGCCGAGGCGACGACCGGCCGAATCGCGACCGTTGCGCGAAGAGCCGCCTGCTTTTTTATGTGCCATCTCGAATTACTCCGGATTCTTATTCGCTGGCGGCTTCGGCGGCAGGCTTGGCAGCCTTCTTCGCCGGAGCCTTCTTTGCGGCGGGAGCGGGAGCGGCCTCGATCTCAGCCGTTTCAGGCTTGGGCGCGGCTTCCTTCTTCGCGGCCTTCTTCTCTTCCCCGCCGATCGACAGGATGCGCAGCAGGGTCAACTGCTGGCGGTGCCCGTTCTTGCGACGATAGTTGTGGCGGCGGCGCTTCTTGAAGACGATGACCTTTTCGCTCTTGGCCTGGGCGATGATCTCGGCCGAAACCACCACGCCCGCGGCGTCCTTGATCTCGCCGCCGTCGCCGGCCAGCAAGACTTCGCCCAGGCGAATCGTGTCGCCGGCTTCGCCCGCCAGCTTCTCGACCGCGATCTTGTCTCCGGCGGCAACCCGGTACTGCTTGCCGCCTGTGCGCAACACTGCGAACATCGTTCGGTTATCCATTCATGTGCACTCCCCGCTTACGGGGACAATGCCGGACACCCCGCAATCGCGAGGGGCCGGAAAGAGCGCCGCCGTTAAGCGAAGGTCCCGCGACTGTCAACCGCGGGCGCGCGGGATTCGCCAAGCGGATCGGGCGTGCTATGGCCACAGCTATGCGCGTCGCCATACTCATTCCGCTGGCCGCTCTGGCCGCTTGCGCCAGCACGGGCGACGGCGGTTATCCTTCGCTCGCCATCCGCCCGGGCGAGCGGGTTAGCGGCACCGCCGATCCGGTTCCGGCCCCCGCCCCGCCCCGCGCCACCGCGGCAACGGGCAGCCGAATCGCGCAACTCAGAGCGCAGGCCCTCGTCGCGCATACCCGCTTCGGCGAGCGCCGGGCGAGCGCCGCGAATCTCTCCGCCGCCGCGCAGGGCGCCGCAGTCGCCAGCGAGGCATGGTCGGTCGCGCAAGTCGCGCTGGCCAGCCTCGAAGCCGCGCGAAGCGAGGCGATGATCGCGCTCGCCGATCTCGATTCGCTGTTCGTCGATGCCAAGAACGATGCCGTTGCCACGGGCGGCTCCGGCGACGTCGATGCGATCGGCGCGGCGCGGAACGAAGTGATCGGCTGGATCGGCGAGGAGGACGCCACGCTTGCCGCGTTGCGCGGGCGGTTGCGCGAGTAAGCCGATGAACGCCGCCCTAGCCTGCGCCGGATGCCCCGTTCGCGACCGGGCCGCGTGCGCGGTGCTCTCGCCGCAAGAGCGCGAGGAGCTTGCCGCTGCGGGGCGGATCGTCGAGCTCGCCCGCGGCGAGACGCTGTTCGCGGCGGGCGACGAGAGCGACCGCTGCGCGACGCTGATCGAGGGCGCGCTCAAGATCACCAGCTTCGATCGCGAAGGCACCGAGAGGGTCCTCGCGCTGGTCCACCCGGCGGGGTTCGTCGGCGAGCTGTTCACCCCGTTCGCGCACCACGACGTCGTCGCGTTGACCGCCAGCCGCCTGTGCGTGTTCGGCACCGGCACTTTCGAAAGCGCGCTGCACCGCTATCCGGCGCTGGCCGAAACGCTGCTGCGCCGCGCCAGCGCTGACCTTTACGAAACGCGCGAGTTGATCGGGCTGATGGGGCGCAGGTCTGCGGGGGGGAAAGTCGCAGGGCTGCTGCTGGCGTTCTCGCGCGCGGCAAGTGATTCGCCGTGCCATGGCGCGCCCAGCTTCGATCTGCCGCTGTCGCGTGGCGACATGGCGGGGCTGCTCGGCCTGACCATCGAGACCGTGAGCCGCCAGCTTTCCGCGTTCGAGCGCGATGGTCTGGTCCGCCGCAATGGCGCGCGCGGGATCGAGCTGGTCGATCCCGCGCGACTGGGAGGTCTCGTCGACTAGAGCGGCGTGCGGTATATCTGACCCGCCGGGATTGCCTCTGGAAGCTTCTCGGCACGGAACGCTGCGCGGGCCGGGCTGGTTGCCCGGACAAGCAGCGTGACGCCGTCCGAGGGGCTTCCTGAGGCAACCGCGCAGCGGCGGGCCGCTTTTGGCCCAGCGCAGCGTCGCTCGTCG
>JAUYQH010000127.1 GCA_030697365.1 Novosphingobium sp.
GAGGATTCGGCTGGCGATTTCGTCGCGCTGACCTGGTTCGGGCGCAATGCGGGCTGGGCGAAGAAAAGCCTTCCGCTGGGCGAGAAGCGCTGGATCGCGGGACGGCTCGACCAGTTCGGCCAGACCCGCCAGATCGTCCACCCCGATCATATTTCGGACGGAGGCGCCGGATCGCTGACCACGCTGGTCGAGCCGGTCTATCCGCTGTCCGAGGGACTGACCCAATCGCGGCTCCACACCCTGGTGCAACAGGCGCTGGGGTTGGTTCCCGAGCTGCCCGAATGGGTCGAGCCCGGCTTGCTCGGGCAGATGGGCTGGCCTGCCTGGCGCGAGGCGCTGGCGCTCGCCCACCGCGGCCCGCACCCTGAAGCGCGCGACCGGCTCGCCTACGACGAACTGTTCGCCAACCAGCTGGCGCTGATGCTGGTGCGGCGAGCAAACCGCGCAAGGGTCGGGCAACCGCTCGAAGGCGACGACCGGTTGCGCGTGCAGCTCGACCTGCCGTTCGCGCTGACCGGTGCGCAGCGCCGCGCGATAGGCGAGATCGAAGGCGACATGGCGCAGGGCGCGCCGATGCTGCGTCTGCTCCAAGGCGACGTCGGTTCGGGCAAGACCGTGGTCGCGCTCGAGGCGATGCTGATCGCGGTGGAGGCGGGGGCGCAAGCAGCTTTGCTCGCGCCGACGGAAATCCTCGCGCGCCAGCACTACGAGACGCTGCGGCGGATGCTTGCGCCGGCCGGGGTCACCATCGCTTTGCTCACCGGACGCGATAAGGGCCGCGCGCGCGAATCGATCCTGATGGGATTGCTCGACGGGTCGATCCAGATTTGCGTTGGCACCCACGCGATCTTCCAGGAGGCGGTCGCCTATCGCAACCTCGGGCTGGTGGTGATCGATGAACAGCATCGCTTCGGGGTCGGCCAGCGGTTGCTGCTCACCCAGAAGGCACGCCGCACCCCTCACTGCCTGGCGATGACCGCAACCCCCATCCCGCGCACGCTGACGCTCGCCCAATACGGCGAGATGGACGTCAGCCGTCTCGACGAGATGCCGCCGGGACGTCAGGCGATCGATACCCGGGTCGTCGCGATCGAACGGATGGCCGAAGTGGTCGATGGGATCGGCCGCCATATCGCCGCCGGGCAGCAGGCCTACTGGGTCTGCCCGATGGTCCGCGAAAGCGAAGGCGAGGACACCGCCGCGGCCGAATCGCGCTTCGCGACGCTGCACGCGCGGTTCGGAGACAGCGTCGTGCTCGTCCACGGCCAGTTGCGGCCCGAGATCAAGGACGCGGCGATGGAGGCGTTCGCCAGCGGCGAGAAGAAACTGCTCGTCGCCACCACCGTGATCGAGGTCGGGGTCGATGTCCCCGATGCAACATTGATGGTGGTCGAGCAGGCCGAGCGCTTCGGCCTCGCCCAGCTTCACCAGTTGCGCGGACGGGTGGGGCGCGGGGCGGCCAAATCGACCTGCCTGCTTTTGCGCGGCGAGGCGCTCAGCGAAACCGGACGCGAGCGCCTTGCCTTGCTCCGCCAGACACAGGACGGGTTCCTGCTCGCCGAGGAAGACTTGCGCCTGCGCGGCGGAGGCGAACTGCTGGGCACGCGGCAATCGGGCGAAACCCCGTTCCGCGTCGCCGATCCTGAACAGATCCAGCGCCTGTTGCCGCTCGCCCACGACGATGCGCGGCTGCTGATCGAACGCGATGGCGGCCTCGACAGCTCGCGCGGTCAAGCCGCCCGAGTGATGCTCTATCTGTTTGAGCGCGACTGGGGGGTGCAGCTACTGCGCGGGGGGTAGAAGGAATGATCATGGGGCCGCGGAGGAGGGGTCCGCGGCCCCATGTAACCGACCCGTTCAGGCCGGTGTAGCGATCGCGGTCAATTGTGCCGGGGGCAATCCGCCGGACTCGGCCTGGGCCATCAAGTCCTGTTTGCGCGCCACCATCGGGTCGAGCATCGCCACCAGATCGACGTCGGTATCGCGTGCCTGCGCAAAGATACCTTCCTCGCGGGCTTCTTCTTCCTTGACGTGATGTTCGATCTGCTCCTGCAACACCTTGACCTTGGCATCGTAGAACTCGTCGCCACTGCCGCCGCCGTCCATGATGTCGTTGATCAGCACCTTGGCGCCGTCGTGCTCGACATACGCCTCGTCGAGCGCGTCCTCGTCCTCGATCTTGCCCTTGAGCGCGGGATAGAAGATTTCTTCCTCGAGCATCGCGTGAATCTTGAGTTCGTTGCAGATCTGCTCGGCAATGCCTTGCTTGCTGCCCGATCCGGCTTTCTCGAACTTGGCAAAAAGGTCCTCGACCTTGCGATGATCGGCTTTGAGCAGTGCGATAACGTCGGTGAATTGTTCGGTGGCCATGGCCCATGCTCCGGAATAGGGATAATTTCCCGTCGGAGCCTAAAAGCCGCTAAGCCATGGAGCGTTCCACGTGGCCGAAGATAAATGGTCGGGGAAAGAGGATTCGAACCTCCGGCCCCTGCCTCCCGAAGACAGTGCTCTACCAGGCTGAGCTATTCCCCGACCGATGCTGACGCCCCCGGTCCGAGGACCTGGGCCGCCGAGGCAGGAGCGGGCCTATAGTCGCGCGACCGCGGGGTGGCAAGCGGGCGTTTGGCGGTCTAGCGTGGCGCCATGGCCACCGCCCCCGCAACCCGAGTCGAACCGCGCTTCAACGACCATCCCGAGTGGCAATACCTCGACCTGATGCGCCGAATTCGGGACGCCGGCGACGAACGCGTCGATCGCACCGGCGTGGGCACTCGGTCGGTGTTCGGGGCGACGATGCGCTTCGATCTGTCCGACGGCCGGATGCCGCTGATCACCACCAAGCGGGTATACTGGAAGACAGCGACGCGCGAATTCCTGTGGTTCCTCACCGGCGAGACCAATATCCGCCCGCTCTGCGCGCAAGGGGTGGGGATCTGGACCGACTGGCCGCTCGAGCGCTATCGCAAGGAAACGGGCAGCACGATCTCGCGCGCCGATTTCTCGCGGCGGATCGTCGAGGATGCCGAGTTTGCCGGGCAATGGGGCGATCTCGGGCCGGTCTATGGCAAGCAGTGGGTCGATTGGCCGACTTACAAGCCGGCCGGGAGGGGCCTTTTCCGCCGCGGGCCGGGCATCAACCAGATAGCTCAAGTGGTCGAGAGCCTGCGCACCAACCCTGGCAGCCGCCGCCACATCGTCGAAGGCTGGAACGTCGCCGAACTCGAGGTGATGGCACTGCCGCCGTGCCACAAGACCTATCAGTTCCATGTTGCGAACGGTCGGCTCAACGGGTTGCTCTATCAGCGCAGTTGCGACGTGGCGCTGGGGTTGCCGTTCAACTTGTGGAGCGCGGCGCTGTTCGTGCGGATGCTGGCGCAACAGTGCGATCTCGATCCGGGCGAACTGGTGTGGATGGGGGGCGACGTCCATCTCTATCTCAACCACGCCGCGCTGGTTGAAGAACAGCTTTCGCGTGAGCCCGAGGGCGAGACGCGGCTGAGAATCCTGCGCCGCCCGGCCACGATGTTCGACTATCGGATCGAAGATTTCGAGGTCACCGGATACCTGCCTGCCGCGCCGATTTCCGCGCCGATAGCGGTGTGAGTGTCGGTCGTTGACTCGATCTCACTTGCGTAATAAAATGTCTCACAGTTAAAATAATGGTATTGTGGAACGGGACCGCCCCGGGCGCCGTTCTGCAATGCGGGAGAGACGGCATGCGAGGCGCGGCATGAGCAGCAACGGGCGGGGCAACCTGCCGAAACTGGCGCTCCACGTGCCGGAACCCAAGTACCGGCCGGGCGACCCGGTCGATTATTCCGACCTTGCGATCAGCGTGGCGGGGCAGCAGTCCCGGCCCGACGAGAGCGTTGCGGCGAAGGAGACGCACCCGCTGTGCCTCGACCTGATCCGGGTTCTGGGCGACGATCACCGCGCGGTCGGCCCGTGGGACCCCAAACTCGACGCCGATACGTTGCGGCGGATGCTCCGCACGATGGCGCTGACCCGCGCCTTCGACGAGCGGATGTACCGCGGCCAGCGGCAGGGCAAGACCAGCTTCTACATGAAATGCACCGGCGAAGAGGCGACCAGCGTTGCGGCTTCGATGGCGCTGGCCAGCGACGACATGGTCTTCCCCAGCTATCGCCAGCAGGGCATCCTGATCGCGCGCGGCTATCCGCTGCTCGAGATGATCAACCAGATCTATTCGAACCGCGCCGACAAGCTCAAGGGCCGCCAGCTGCCGATCATGTATTGCAGCAAGGCGCACAGCTTCTTCACGATCAGCGGCAATCTTGCGACGCAACTCCCGCAGGCGACCGGGTTTGCGATGGCATCCGCGATCAAGGGTGACAGCCGGCTGGCCGCGGCGTGGGTGGGCGAGGGCAGCACCGCGGAGGGCGACTTTCACGCGGCGCTGATGTTCGCCGCGGTCTACAACGCGCCGGTGATCTTCAACGTCGTCAACAACCAGTGGGCGATCAGCAGCTTTTCGGGCTTTGCGGGGGGCGAACGCACTACCTTTGCCGCGCGCGCGATTGGCTATGGCATTGCTGGCCTTAGAGTCGACGGCAACGATGCGCTCGCGGTCTATGCCGCCGAGCAATGGGCCGCCAACCGCGCCCGCGCCAACATGGGTCCGACGCTGATCGAGCACTTCACCTACCGCGCTGAAGGGCACTCGACCTCGGACGACCCCGGACAGTACCGCTCGGCGCAGGAGCGCGAGGAGTGGCCGCTTGGCGATCCGATCAACCGCCTCAAGTGTCACCTGATCGAACTCGGCGAATGGTCCGATGAGCAGCAGGAAGCGATGGATCGCGAGCACATCGATCAGGTCAAGGCGGCGACCAAGGAAGCCGAAAAGAACGGCATCCTCGGCCACGGCTTGCACCATCCGTTCAAGACGATGTTCGAGGACGTGTTCGAAGAACTGCCCTGGCATCTCGAGGAACAGGCCGAGCAGGCGATCCGTGAGCGCCGGATCAAGTGGCCGACGTGGAAGGAGTACGAGGCATGACGCTCGAAGAAGCGCCGCTCAGCCTCGCCAACGCGCCCGTCCGCCGCCTCAACATGATCGAGGCGATCAACGACGCGCTCGACATCATGCTCAGCCATGATCCCAATGTGGTGATCTTCGGCGAGGATGTCGGCTATTTCGGCGGCGTCTTCCGCGCCACGGCGGGCCTCCAGAAGAAGCACGGGAAGAACCGCGTGTTCGACACCCCGATCAGCGAGTGCGGGATCATCGGCGCCGCTGTCGGCATGGGCGCCTACGGTCTCCGCCCGGTTCCCGAGATCCAGTTCGCGGACTACATCTACCCCGGGCTCGACCAGTTGATCAGCGAGGCGGCACGGCTGCGTTATCGCTCGGCGGGAGAGTTCATCGCGCCGATGACGGTGCGTTCGCCGTTCGGCGGCGGGATCTTCGGCGGGCAGACCCACAGCCAGTCGCCCGAGGCGTTGTTCACCCACGTCGCCGGCCTCAAGACCGTGATCCCCAGCACGCCCCATGACGCCAAGGGCCTGCTGATCGCTGCGATCGAGGACAACGATCCGGTGATTTTCTTCGAGCCCAAGCGGATATACAACGGCCCGTTCAACGGCTTTTACGACAAGCCGGTCGAACCATGGAGCAAGCACGCCGACAGCGCCGTGCCCGAAGGATATTATTCGATTCCGTTGGGTAAAGCGCGGATCGTCCGCCCGGGCGAGGCGTTCACCGTGCTCGCCTATGGCACCATGGTCCATGTCGCCGAGGCGGTGTGCCGCGAAAAGGGCGTCGATGCCGAGATCATCGACTTGCGCACGCTGGTCCCGCTCGACATCGAGGCGATCGAGGCTTCGGTCGCCAAGACCGGTCGCTGCCTGATCGTTCACGAGGCCACACGGACCAGTGGATTCGGCGCAGAGCTCGCGGCGCTGGTCCAGGAGCGCTGCTTCTACCACCTCGAAGCCCCGATCGAGCGCGTCACCGGGTTCGACACCCCCTATCCGCACAGCCTTGAATGGGCTTACTTTCCGGGGCCGGTCCGCATCGGCGAGGCCATCGACAAGCTGCTTGGGGCATAACCGCATGGGCAAGTACACTTTCCGCCTCCCCGACATCGGCGAAGGCATCGCCGAGGCCGAGATCGTCGCTTGGCACGTCAAGCCGGGCGACCGGGTCGAGGAAGACGGCCGTCTGGCCGACATGATGACCGACAAGGCGACGGTCGAGATGGAAAGCCCGGTTTCTGGCACCGTGATCGAGGTCGCGGGCGACGTCGGCGACGTGATCGCGATCGGCTCGGCGCTGGTGGTGATCGAGACCGAGGGCGAGGGGATTGAAGACGCTGAGGCCGTAGCCGAACGGATCGACGCGGAAACTCCCGATGCGCGGGATGTGGAACGGGTGGCCCGCCAAGAGCCCCAACCAGCCCCACCCCCGGCCGTGTCGAGCAAAGTCGAGACACCGCGCACAGCACCAGCCCGGCAAACCGAGCCGCAACCGGCAGCAGATCGTGTCTCGGCTGACGACCGAAGGTCGGCAGTTCATCCTGAGCCTGCCGAAGGGCTCGACACGAGCGGGGCTGAGGGCAAGGTTCTTGCAAGTCCCGCAGTTCGCGCCCGCGCGCATGAACTCGGCATCGCGCTATCCGAAGTCCGTCCCGCCGGGGACGGTCGCGTCCGCCATGCCGACCTTGATGCGTTCCTGTCCTACAATGCCGGCGGGGGTTTCCGTGCCGCTGGGGTGAAAGGTCGGGACCAACAGGTCCGCGTGATCGGCCTGCGCCGCCGCATCGCCGAGAACATGGCCGCGTCGAAGCGCAACATTCCGCACTTCTCCTACGTCGAGGAATGCGACGTCACCGCGCTCGAAGTCATGCGCGCGCAGCTCAATTCGGCAAGAGGCGAAAAGCCCAAGCTGACCATGCTGCCGCTGTTGATCACCGCGATCTGCCGTACGGTGCCGGACTTTCCGATGCTCAACGCTCGATACGACGACGAGGCGGGCGTGGTGACGCGGTTCGGCGCGGTCCATCTCGGCATGGCGACGCAGACCGACGGCGGGCTGATGGTCCCGGTGATCCGCGACGCGCAAGACCGGAATATCTGGCAACTCGCACGCGAGATCGGACGCCTTGCGCAGGCCGCGCGCGACGGCACCGCGAAGAGCGACGAACTCTCGGGGTCGACCCTGACCATCACCTCGCTCGGCCCGCTGGGCGGAGTCGCCACAACGCCAGTGATCAACCGCCCCGAAGTCGCGATCATCGGCCCCAATCGGATCGTTGAACGTCCCATGTATGTGAGGGATGAGATGGGCGGCGAGCGTTTGGAAAAACGTAAGCTGATGAACATCTCGATCAGCTGCGATCACCGAGTGGTCGATGGCTGGGATGCAGCGAGCTTCGTCCAGGCGCTCAAGCGGCTGCTCGAAACCCCGGTGTTGCTGTTGTCCGACTAGCGGTAGACTGGGCGCGAGAGGAGGCTGCCATGTCCACCGACCCGCGTATCGACGGCTATATCGCCCAGGCCGCGCCGTTCGCGCAGCCGATCCTCAAGTATTTGCGTGCGCTGGTCGCGCGGGCATTGCCCGAGGCGGAGGAGACCATCAAATGGTCGATGCCGCACTGGATGCTGGGCGGCAAGAACATCGCGGGAATGGCCTCGTTCAAGACGCACTGCGCGTTCATGATCCACGGCGACGGACGCCAGGGCGATGCGATGGGGCATTACGGCAAGCTCGCATCGCTCGCCGACCTGCCATCGGATGCCGATCTCGTCGCCAGGCTTCACGACGCGCGCGATCGCCTTGCCGCCGGGCAGCCCAGGAAGGCCAAGTCCGCGCCCAAGCCCGAAATTGCTATGCCAGACGACTTCGCCACCGCGCTGGCAGAGGGGGCTGCCAAGGAGAACTTCGAGCGCTTCGCCCCATCGCATTGCCGCGAGTATCTCGAATGGATCACCACCGCAAAAGCCGAGGCGACACGCGCCAGACGAATCGCGCAAGCGGTTGAATGGATCGCCGAAGGGAAGAAGCGCAACTGGAAGTACGAGAACTGCTGACCCGTCAGCGGACGATCCCACTCCAGGTCAGGCGGCCGCTCCCGGCAACCGCCAGTTGCGGCGGCACTTTCCAGCGAATGTGGGTGACGTCCTCGGGCGTGGCATAGCGCCACACCGACCCATCGCGGATCCGTAACCCGTCCAGCTTTCCCCAACTGCGCCCGCCGTCGACCGAAAGGTCCTCGTTGCCGCCCCCGCTGCGCTCGTAGGCGATGGTGCGGGGAAGGGGATTCGTGATCGT
The DNA here is from genome assembly GCA_030697365.1 of Novosphingobium sp. Taxonomy (GTDB): domain Bacteria; phylum Pseudomonadota; class Alphaproteobacteria; order Sphingomonadales; family Sphingomonadaceae; genus Novosphingobium. The sequence continues at coordinate 8,294 of JAUYQH010000127.1, forward strand.
GAGATGCTCGCCCTTGGCCCGCGGCGCGCGCCACGAGACGATGTAGACCAGCCGGTCGCCGCGGCGGAGAGATCGAGCCGGCTCGAGCACCCGCGCGCTCGATCCGTTGCCGATCGAAACCTCACGCTCGACGAAGACGCTGTTGGCCACCGCAACCGGTGCAGCGGATGCCAGCGGTGCGCCTGCGACCAGCGCCGCGAGCGCCGTGGCGAATTTCAAACTCATGCCCGATTGCCCCCGAACCCGTCCTTGGAGGGGTTGTCGCAGGCAAAGCCCAAGGAATGGTTAAGACGGCCCGCGCAAGACCGCCCATCCGCCTCGCCAAGCGCTTGAAACACCGGGAAAAGCGCGGTTAACGGGCCTCGGCCGATGGGGCGTCGAAAGCCGGGGGAGGGCGGTTGACACCATCCCGGACGTGCCCTAGTGGCGCTGCTCCCAAGCACGCGCGGGTGTAGCTCAGTTGGTTAGAGCGCCGGCCTGTCACGCCGGAGGTCGCGGGTTCAAGTCCCGTCACTCGCGCCATTTTCCGCTTGTGGAACTTTTCGAAACGCCCGGCGCCGACTAGCGGAACCGCCCAGTTTCCATCCATTGCAGGAACCGCCCAAGCGGGAGTATCCAGATCGTTCCGGCGACCAGATAGACCACCGCTTGCGCCAGCACCGGCCAGCGGCCCACGGGGGCAAGCAATGTGACCGCGACGATCGCATAGAGCGACAGCGCCGCCGACATCGCCAGCACACCTACGGGCTTGCGCCAGCTCGGTTTCATGCTGCCGCCACCCGCTCGAACGGACCAATCAGCCGCGTCGGGGTGACGATCGCGTCGAGGGGGCGGTCATGGGGTTCCAAGGGCAGGCCAGGCACCTCCTGGCAATCCCAGGCTAGTCCGATCGCCAGGACATCGGGATTTGCCTCCAACCACCTGTCATAGTGACCCGCGCCCATCCCGAGGCGCCCGCCGTTTGCGTCGAAACCGACGAGCGGAACGAAAGCCACATCGGGGGTTAGCGAGCGGGCTGTGGCAAGCGGCTGGCGCATGCCCCAAGGCCCTGTTTCAAGCTCACTCTCAAGGAAGGGATTCGCCCATTCGCGGAACTCCATCGCCGCGTCACGTGCGTCGAACCACGGCAAGGAAAGCGGGTGGCCCTCATCGAAAAACCAGCGAGCATAGCCGGTTGCGGGTGCTTCTTCGGATGTCTCCGCATAAAGACCTATGGTGGCACCCGCGGGAACGAGTGCAGCCACTGCGCGCGGCGGACGATGGAGCAGCAGGCCTCGCACCGCATCGGGCAGGCCAGCGACATGCGCCCGGCGCGCTGCCCTCAACCGGGCGCGCAGCGCCGCCTTGACTTCCATTGCCGAAACTTTCTCGCCCGATGGGTGACGGAACCACCATGGGCCGTTGCCGGGAAATCCTCTGACGCGTTACGTCAGGTGGGAACCATGTGTGCCAAGCCCCAATGGAAACAGAGTGGCCTAACCAGGGACAGCCCCCTTTGGATTTACTTATAGCCTCAGGGATATCTGTCGGTTCGTACCGGGCAGTCCCGTCACATCCCAAGGTAAGCCTAGTCGGCCCTGCGCTCAAGGTCCGTGGCGAGATTTTCGAGCCGACGGGCGGCAGCGTCGATCCCCTCGGCGACTTTCGTTAGCGCCGGGCCGGTGTCTTCGGGCGCGGGCGCGCCGCCGCGCACGGTCATCTCGTGGATTTCATCGGCGAGCAGCAGCGCGGCGAACAGCAGCATCCGGCTTTCGCTCTGCCCCGCGGCCCCGCCCATCGCGCGCAATTTGTCATCGATCCGGCGGCCGAGCATGGCGACATGATCTTCCTCGCCATCGGCCGAGGCGACGCTGAACTGGCGGCCGCCGATCTCGAGGCTGACGTTGCTCATTGCGGCATTCCGGTGAGGATCTCGTCGAGCTTGCGCAGCGAGCTGGCTACGGTCTGCTTGAGCTGGTCGTGGCGATCACGCAGCCCTTCGTACTCGGCAGCATCGACCGAGGGGCCGGTGGGAAGCGCCTGTGCGGCGGCTTCGACACGGCCGAGCGCCGCATCGAGCCGGGTCAGCGCCTGATCGATCTTGCTGGTGTCCATTGCGCCGCCAGAGCTAGCACAATCGGCGCGCACGACAACCACCGGACCGACGTCATGACGCCCGCAAGGCGCGCTTCACGGCACGCGGCTGTGGGAAACGCGAGACGGCGGCTCCCTTGACGCGCCCGGACCCCTTGCCCAAAGGGTTCGCCCGAATCGTCCCTTCCCCAGGGGCGTCCCCGCATCAAGGCGAGCACCTTTGCGATGACCATCGATCCGACCCGGCTCGCCCCGATGGCCAACGCCATCCGGGCCTTGGCGATGGACGCCGTCCAGGCCGCAAACTCGGGCCATCCCGGAATGCCGATGGGCATGGCCGATGTTGCCACGGTGCTGTGGACAAATTTTCTGCGGCACGATCCGGCCGACCCCGCCTGGCCCGATCGCGACCGCTTCGTGCTGTCGGCCGGGCACGGCTCGATGCTGATCTACGCACTGCTCCACCTGACCGGCTATGCGCGCCCGACGATCGACGACATCCGCAACTTTCGCCAGTTGGGCAGCCCCTGCGCCGGGCATCCCGAGAACTTCGAGCTGGCCGGGGTCGAGTGCACCACCGGGCCGCTTGGGCAGGGTCTGGCGATGGCGGTGGGCATGGCAATCGCCGAGCGTCACCTCAACGCGACCTTCGGCGCCGATCTGGTCGATCACCGGACCTGGGTGGTCGCGGGGGACGGGTGCCTGATGGAAGGCATCAACCACGAGGCGATCGGGCTGGCCGGGCATCTCAAGCTGGCCGGGCTGAACGTGCTGTGGGACGACAACCGCATCACCATCGACGGGCCGACCTCGCTCTCGACCAGCGAGGACATCCCGGCGCGTTACCGGGCGAGCGGATGGCACGTTGTGGCCTGCGACGGCCACGACCACGCCGACATCGCCCGCGCCATCGACGAGGCGCTGGCCGACCCGCGGCCCTCGCTGATCGCCTGCCGCACGATCATCGGCAAAGGCGCGCCCAACAAGCAGGGTAGCCACGAGGTCCACGGCGCGGCGCTGGGCGCGGACGAAATCGCCGCCGCCCGGGTCGCGCTCGGGTGGACCGCGCCGCCGTTCGAGATACCGGCCGACATCGCCGCCTACTGGCACCTCGCGGGCCGGCAAGGGCAGGGCGCCCATGCCGCCTGGCGCGAGCGGCTCGCCGCTTCGGACAAGGCCGCCTCGTTCACCGCGCAGATGGCGGGCGAGCTGCCGCCGCTGAACGGGTTCGCCGACTACCTCGCGAAGATCGCCAGCGACCAGCCGACCGTCGCAACGCGCAAGGCGAGCGAGAACACGCTCCAGGCGCTGACCGCCGACGTGCCCGCGATGATCGGCGGATCAGCCGACCTCACCGGTTCAAACAACACCAAAACATCGTCTACTAAACCGTTGATCGCACAAGATTATTCGGGCCGCTACCTGTATTACGGGATCCGCGAGTTCGGGATGGCCGCGGCGATGAACGGGATGGCGTTGCACGGCGGGGTGATCCCCTATGGCGGCACCTTCCTTGTGTTCAGCGACTATTGCCGCAACGCGATCCGGATGTCCGCGTTGCAACGCGCACGGGTGATCTACGTGATGACCCACGACAGCATCGGGCTGGGCGAGGACGGCCCCACGCACCAGCCGATCGAGCACGTCGCCTCGCTCCGCGCTATGCCGGGGCTAACAGTGTTTCGCCCCGCCGATGCGGTAGAAACCGCGGAATGCTGGCAGTTGGCATTGAAAAACGCGAACGGGCCGTCGCTGCTCGCGCTCACCCGCCAGAACCTCCCCGCACAGCGCAGCGAGGCTGGCGAGAACCTCAGCGCAAGGGGCGCCTATCGACTGGTCGCCGCCAAGGCGCCACGCAAGGCAATCCTGGTCGCGACGGGTTCGGAAGTGGCGCTGGCGATCGATGTCGCGGAGGCGCTCGAAGCGCAAGGGTTTGGGGCCGACGTTGTCTCGATGCCGAGCTGGGAGATGTTCGAGGCGCAGGATGCCACCTATCGCCATGACGTGCTGCCAGCCGAAACGCTGCGTGTCTCGATCGAAGCCGGTACAACCTTTGGTTGGGAACGGTACACGATGCCCCACGGCTTACGCATAGGCATCGACAGTTACGGCGCCTCGGCCCCGGCCAAGGATCTGTTCGCGCACTTCGGCTTCACAGTCGAGGCAATCGTGCCAGAAATTCTCGCAAAATTAGCATCCTAGAAGGAGCATTTCGGATGGCGACCAAGGTTGCAATCAATGGTTTCGGACGCATCGGGCGCAACGTCGCGCGCGCCATCCTGGAACGCACCGATCACGATCTGGAGCTGGTCTCGGTCAATGACTTGGCCGACGCCAAGTCGAACGCGATGCTATTCCAGCGCGATTCGGTTCACGGCAAGTTTGCCGGTACGGTCGAAGTCGATGGCAACGATCTGATCGTCAACGGCAAGCGCATCCATGTCACCGCCGAGCGCGATCCCGCCAACCTTCCGCATGCCGCACACGGCATCGACATCGCGCTGGAGTGCACCGGCTTCTTCACCGATCGCACTGCTTGCGAAAAGCACCTGACCGCGGGAGCCAAGCGCGTCCTGATTTCGGCCCCCGGCAAGAATGTCGATCTGACAGTCGTTTACGGGGTCAACCACGACAAGCTTAGCGCCGAACACACGATCGTCTCGAACGCATCGTGCACCACCAACTGTCTCGCTCCGTTCGCCAAAGTGCTCAACGACGCGATCGGCATCGAGCGCGGGCTGATGACCACGATTCATGCCTACACCAACGACCAGAAGATCCTCGACCAGATCCACTCAGACATGCGCCGCGCCCGCGCCGCGGGCATGAGCATGATCCCGACCACCACCGGCGCGGCGCGCGCGGTGGGCGAAGTTCTGCCCGAGCTAAAAGGAAAGCTCGACGGTTCGGCGATCCGGGTTCCGACCCCCAACGTGTCGGTGGTCGACCTGACCTTTACACCCATGCGCGACACCAGCGTAGAAGAGGTCAACAAGCTGTTGAAATCGGCTGCAGACGGTCAGCTCAAGGGCATCCTCGCCTACACCGACGAACCGCTGGTCTCGATCGATTTCAACCACGACAGCCACAGCTCGACCATCGACAGCCTCGAAACCACGGTGATCGACGGCAAGCTGGTCCGCGTGCTTAGCTGGTACGACAACGAGTGGGGCTTCTCCAACCGCATGGTCGATACCGCGGGGGTCATGGCCGGGCTGCTCTGATGGCGCGATTCAAGACGCTCGACGACCTGGGCGAGATACGCGGCAAGGTCGTCCTCGTCCGCGAGGACCTCAACGTGCCGATGGCCGACGGGTCGGTAACCGATGACACCCGCATCCGCGCCGCCGTGCCGACCGTGCTCGAACTCGCAGATCGCGGTGCGAAGGTCTTGATCCTGGCGCATTTCGGCCGGCCCAAGGGCCAGCGCGATCCACGCCAGTCGCTGTCGCTGGTGATCGACGCGGTTCAGCACGTTTTGGGGCGCGAAGTGATGTTCGTCCCCGAGATCGCCGGGTCGGTGGTGGCTCAGACTGTCGGAATCTTGCGCGAAGGCGACATCGCGCTGCTCGAGAACACGCGGTTCTGGCCGGGGGAGGAAGCCAACGACGCGGAGCTGGCGCGTCAGATAGCGGCTAATGCCGATGCCTACGTATCCGACGCCTTTTCCGCCGCCCACCGCGCCCATGCGTCGACCGAAGGGCTGGCCCGGGTATTGCCTGCGTATGCCGGGCGGGCGATGCAGGCCGAGCTCGAGGCGCTCGAAAAGGCGCTTGATGATCCCGAGCATCCGGTGGCCGCAGTGGTCGGCGGGGCCAAGGTTTCTAGCAAGCTGGAGGTACTCAAGCACCTCGTCGGTAGAGTCGACCACCTGATCATCGGCGGCGGAATGGCCAACACCTTCCTCGCCGCGCGCGGCATAGACGTCGGCAAGTCATTGTGCGAACACGATTTGGCTGAGACCGCCGAGCAAATTCTCGATGCTGCAGATGCGGGCGGTTGCACCGTACACCTGCCTTACGACGTCGTGGTGGCGCGCGAGTTCGCTGCCAATCCGCACAGCTTGCGCACTTGCAACGTCCACGAAGTTGCCCCCGACGAGATGATCCTCGATGTCGGCCCTCAGGCGATCGAGGCCTTGGCCGACGTGCTCAAGACGTGTCGCACGCTGGTCTGGAACGGGCCACTTGGCGCGTTCGAGACCCCGCCGTTCGATACCGCGACCGTCGCGCTCGCGCGCACCGCCGCGGCGCTGACGCGCGAAGGTTCGCTGGTTTCGGTGGCAGGGGGTGGCGACACCGTTGCCGCGCTCAACCACGCCGGGGTGGTCGACCAGTTCAGCTATGTCTCGACCGCGGGCGGGGCATTTCTCGAATGGATGGAGGGCAAGACCTTGCCCGGCGTAGCGGCTTTGGAGGCAGCGGCCCGATGAGCGAAGATCAGGCAGTATCGTTGAACGACCGGCTCATCCTGATCAGCGAAGGCGAGTTCGCGGGCTGGTCGATGTGGCAGAGCGACGCGTTCGAGCAGCGCGCCGGGCCGTTTTACGAACGGCATGATGCCGAAGGGCGCGGCACCTGCGCGTTTCGCGCCGAACCGCGCCATATGAACGGCGGTGGCTTCATGCATGGCGGATGCCTGCTGACTTTCGCGGACTCGGCGATCTTCACTTTCGCGCGCGATGCGCTGGGCAATCATCATGGAGTTACGGTCAATCTGTCGGGCGACTTTCTCGATTCGGCGAGGGTCGGCGAACTGATTGCGGCCACCGGGGAGGTCACGCGCGCCGGACACAAGACGATTTTCGTGCGAGGGTTGGCGACCGCCGATGGTCGCCCGGTCTTGAGTTTTACCGCGATCATCAAGAAAGTGGGTAATCGGGGCTGAATTCCCCTCAAAAAACGCAAGGGAACGCAATGAATTACGAACAGATGCTCGAACGTGTCCGCAAAGGCGACGGGTTCATTGCCGCGCTCGACCAGTCGGGTGGTTCGACCCCCAAGGCGCTCAAGGGCTATGGTATCGAGGAAAGCGCCTGGGCCGACGAGCAGGAGATGTTCGGGCTGATCCACGCGATGCGCAGCCGGATCATTTCCTCGCCGTGCTTCACTGGCGAAAAGGTACTTGGCGCGATCCTGTTCGAGCGGACGATGGATGGTGTGATCGATGGACAATTGGTTCCCGCAGCGCTGATCGAGAAGGGCGTCGTCCCGTTCATCAAGATCGACAAGGGACTCGAAGATGAGGCCGACGGCGTCCAGCTGATGAAGCCGATGCCTGATCTCGATGCGCTGCTCGACAAGGCCAAGGCGCTGGGCGTGTTTGGTACGAAGGAGCGCTCAGTGATCAACTCGGCCAATGCCGCGGGCATCGCCGCGATCGTGGCCCAGCAATTCGAGGTCGGCCGTCAGGTTCTGACAAAGGGAATGATGCCGATTCTCGAGCCCGAGGTGAACATCAAGAGCGCCACTCGGGCTGAGTGCGATACATTGATGAAAGCTGAAATTCTCAATCATCTTGATACGTTGGGTGACGGTCAGCAAGTGATGCTCAAACTCAGCTTGCCAGTGGTGCCAGGCACCTTCGATGCGCTTGCCGAGCATCCCAACGTGCTTAAGGTCGTCGCGCTATCGGGCGGCTATACCCGCTCCGAAGCCTGCGCCGAACTCGCCAGGAACCGCGGCATCATCGCCAGCTTCAGCCGCGCACTGCTCGAAGACCTGCGCCACCAGATGAGCGACGACGAGTTTGCCGGTTCTCTCGGCACAGCGATCGATGAAATTCAGGCTGCCTCGGTAACTTAGTTGGCGGCACTGCAATCCGATCAGCGCTGCATTTCATTGGCGGTATAGCGGAAGCCGAAGCGGTAGGCGCTGCGCGGGATCGTCGTTCCAGGGCGATGCGGCGGCGGAGCAACCGTTTCGAGGACCAGCATCCCCGAACCGACCGACATCGGATGCCCCAAGATCAGTTCGCGAGTGCGGATGCCCCCGCGTCCGTCGATCCTGGCGGACATCCGGACCTGCCCGGCCCAGACGCACCGTACGCCCTGCGGGCAGCGGCTGTCCTCGATCAGCGTCAGCGGAGTGATGCGCAAGGGACCGACCGCCGCGGTCCGGTTGAACCCGGCGAAGCTTGTACCGCTCGACGGAGGCGGGCGGGTGGTGGCGCAAGCGGCAAGGGCTAGCGGAGTCAAGAGTAATGACCGGTAACGCATGGCGCAAATGTCCAACCATCTCGCTGAACAGTTCCGGAACGCTTGGCTCTGACCTGCGACAGCGATAGAGGCCCGCGGACCATGCCCGATCCCGCTTGCCAGCTATACCTGATCTCGCCGCTCGAAGTTGGCGGCGCATTTGCCGATCGGCTGGCCCGCGCTCTCGACGCCGGACCGGTCGCGGCGTTCCAGTTCCGCGTGAAGGGGATCGACGAACACGAGGCCGCGCGTCTTGCCGAGCCGCTCCAGCGTATCTGCGCTGACGCGAATTGCGCCTTCATCGTCAACGACAGCATTTCGCTTGCCCGGCGGCTGGGGGCGGACGGCGTGCATCTCGGCCAGCACGACGGCTCGGTGGCCGAAGCGCGCGAGCGGCTTGGGCGCGAGGCGCAGATCGGGGTAACATGTCACGCCAGCCGCCAGCTGGCGATGCAGGCGGGAGAGGACGGTGCCGACTACGTGGCGTTCGGTGCGTTCTTTCCCAGCGAAACCAAGCCCAGCGAGCATCGTCTCGATCTTGAATTGCTTGAATTCTGGTCGGCGGTGTTCGAACTGCCCTGCGTGGCGATCGGCGGGATCAGCCCGGCAAATTGCGCACCTCTGGTTGCGGCGGGCGCAGACTTCCTGGCGGTCAGCCACGCTGTGTGGGGCGGCGACGAGGCGGCTGCGGTCGCCGCATTCAACCAGGCAATCGCCGAGGCCTGAACCCCTCCCGGACCCAAGCGCCGCTTCGTTCGTTGGACGTAGCATCACGCTCAATTTTCCGGGAATTTTCATGCGCCATCTGCTGTTCGCTTCGCCGCTCGTGCTCGCGCTCGCCGCGTGCGGACTCAACGGGACCGATCGCGACGAAGGTGGGAAGCAGGCCGGAGGCAGCGCCTCGCAATCGGCGCAGGCGAGCACCGCGGACTCGCTGCTCAGCCACGATCCCACCGGCAATGCCCCGCTTGACCCGGCGCTGGCCGACGACAAGCCGCGGCCGACGATGCAGGCGCAAGTCGTGCTCGATCGGCTGGGCTTCACTCCCGGCGTCGTCGACGGTGCGATGGGGATGTCCACGCGCAACGCGATCAAGGGCTTCCAGCAGGCCAACGATATCGCGGAATCAGGCGAACTGGACGAGGCGACCAAACGGGTGCTCGGCCAATGGTCGAACATCCCGGCGACGCGGGTGGTGACCATCCCCGCGGATTTTGCGGCCGGGCCTTTCTACGAAACCCCGGACGAGCCGGAAGATCAGGCGAGGATGCCGGGGCTGGTCTATGAATCGCTCGACGAGAAGCTGGCCGAACGGTTTCACACCACGGTCGCGGTGCTGAAGGAGCTTAACCTCGCCGGGTCGCCGTCGACCAGCCCTTTGGTGACCCCCACGCCGACCCCCAGCGCGAGCAGCGCGGGTTTCACCCCAAAGCCGGGACCAGCTTCGTTCTTTCGCGCCGGCCAGCAGATCCGCGTGCCCAACGTCGGTGCCGACCGGATCGACCCGGCCAGCGTCAAGGACGCTAACTGGCTGGCGACGCTCAGAATGCTCGGCGTTGGCAGCGAGCAGCCTAAGGCGGACAAGATCGTGGTCGATAAGTCGTCCGGCACACTGCTCGCCTACGACACGGCGGGCAAGCTGATCGCCGCCTACACCGCGACGATGGGATCGACCAACGATCCGCTCCCGCTGGGCAACTGGAAGATTCTCGGCAAGGCGTTCAATCCGCCGTTCGCTTACAATCCCGATCTGTTCTGGGACGCCAAGGCCAGCGACGAGAAGGCCAAGCTACCGCCGGGTCCCAACGGGCCGGTCGGGGTGGTCTGGATCGACCTGTCGAAGGAGCACTACGGCATCCACGGGACGCCAAATCCCGAAACGATCGGTCGCGCCGAGAGCCACGGTTGCGTGCGCCTGACCAATTGGGACGCGGCCCGGCTGGCGCAGATGGTCTCGGGATCGACCAAGGTCAGCTTTGTGGCCTGAGCCGATGACCGAATGGCGCCGAATCGCGAAGATTGTTACGACCACTTTTCTGGTCACGTCGGCGGCGTGGTTGATCGGCGGGGCGATCCTGTTCGAGCGCCTGCGCCATCCTACCGACGGATATGGCTCCGCGCCGATGCTTTCCGGAGGCACATCTGCGCCTGCGGCAGCGAAACCGGCACTAGCAGCCGCTGTCATGGGGCCAGCCAATGTACCCAGGTTGGTGATCCCGGTCAGCGGTGTGCGCCGCGAGCAACTCGCCGATACTTTCACCCAGTCGCGCGAAGACGGCGCGCGGGTCCACAACGCGATCGACATCATGGCCCCGCTGGGCACGCCGGTAATCGCCGCGGCAGCGGGGCAGGTGGAAAAGGTGTTCGTTTCGGCGCGCGGCGGCAACACCATCTACGTCCGCTCACCCGATCGCACGCTGATCTATTACTACGCCCACCTCGACGCCTACGCGCCGGGGCTGGTCGAAAAGCAGGCGGTACGCCAGGGCCAGCCGCTGGGCACCGTAGGCTTCAGCGGCGACGCCAGCCCCGATGCGCCGCATCTTCATTTCGAGGTACAGCAAACCTTGCCGCAGGCAGGGTGGTGGCAGGGCAAGATCTCGATCAATCCCTATCCACTGCTGATGCGCAGATAGGGTCCGGCGACAGGCTTAGTGCTTGTCCGAACTCCGGCTCAACACACAGCGCGTAGATCTCGGGGTGCCATCCCCGTCGAGCACCCGCAGAAATCTCTCGCGCAAGCGCACCAGCCGAGTGCCCGCCAATGGGCCGGACGTCATTTCCACCGTGCCTCCGGTCAGTAGGTAAGTTCCGCGTGTCCCATCGGATGCCACATAGCGCGATGCGGTGGTCACCGCGAAACTGATGCGAGGATCGGCCACCGCCAATTGCGAACCGGGCTCCGTGGGCCTCTCGCAAACATAGCGGCCCAGCGTCAGGGTGGACAGGGGTCCCGCTGCGGCAATCACGCACAAAGCCACCGGAACTATCAGCAGGGCACGGCGGACCATCCGGCAAACTCCACAAGGTGTTGATTTCGTGCGGGCGATCCCCTGCCGCTACTGGACGACTCGTAGCATCCTCGACCGGTTTTCGCCACCCCGCTTGCCGGGCTCGACCCGCTCGGCTAAGGGCCGCGCCCGACCGTTCTCCCGAACAAGGCTCTTTCCACCATGAAGATCTCCGGCGTGGACATCCGTCCCGGCAACATTCTCGAATACGAAAAAGGCATCTGGAAGGTCGCCAAGACCCAGCACACCCAGCCGGGCAAGGGCGGGGCGTTCATGCAGGTCGAGATGAAAAACCTGATCGACGGGCGCAAGACCAACGTCCGCTTTCGCAGCCAGGACACGATCGAGCGTGTCCGGCTCGACACCAAGGATTTCCAGTACCTCTACGCCGAGGGCGACAGCCTGGTGTTCATGGACAAGGACACATACGACCAGATCCAGCTGCCGGCCGACCTTCTGGGCGATGCTGCGGCGTTCCTTCAGGACGGCATGGAGGTGAGCCTGGAGATGTGGGAAGAGCGCCCGATCTCGGTCCAGCTGCCCGAACAGGTCGAGGCGACGATCGTCGAGGCCGACGCGGTCGTCAAAGGCCAGACCGCGTCGTCCAGCTTCAAGCCCGCGCTGCTCGATAACGGCGTCCGGGTAATGGTCCCGCCGCACATCGGCAGCGGCACACGGATCGTGGTCGACGTCTATGAGCGGACTTACGTCGGCAAGGTTAGCTAAACCCACATGGCAGTCGTATCCGGCCTGATCCGCGTGATGGAAAAGGCGGCCCGCAAGGCCGGCCAGCGCCTGCGCCGCGATTTCGGCGAAGTCGAGCATCTCCAGGTCAGCCGCAAGGGGCCGTCGGACTTCGTCTCGAAGGCTGATCAGGCTGCCGAACGCACGATCTACGACGAACTGCGCCAGGCGCGCCCCGATTGGGGCTTCCTGCTCGAGGAGGCGGGCGAAATCCCCGGCGCCGAGGGCAAACCGCGCTGGGTCGTCGATCCGCTCGACGGAACCAGCAATTTTCTCCACGGCATGCCCCATTTCGCGATCTCCATCGCCGCGCAGGAAGCCAAGCCCGACGGTTCGGGCTGGGGCGACGTCATCGCCGGGCTCGTCTACCAGCCGATCACCGACGAGAGCTTCTGGGCCGAAAAGACCCGCGGCGCGTGGCTTCAGGACAAGCGCCTGCGAGTGTCGGCGCGGCGCCGGCTCGATGACGCGCTGGTCGCCACCGGCATCCCCTATGGCGGGCATGGCAATTTCGCCGAATGGACCGCAGTGGCCAATGCGATCGGGCCGCAGGTTGCGGGCATCCGCCGCTTCGGCGCCGCCTCGCTCGATCTCGCGTGGGTTGCGGCGGGGCGCTACGACGGGTTCTGGGAGCAGGGCCTGAGCCCATGGGACACCGCCGCGGGGTGCCTGCTGGTGCGTGAAGCGGGCGGCTTCGTAACCGATTTCCGCGGCCGCTCGCAGCCGGTGTGCGATATCGAGGTGCTGGCGGGCAACGACGCGCTTCATTCCAAGCTCCACAAGATCCTGGTCGGCGCGCTCAAGCCAGCGGCTTGATGGATCGGCCTTGAAGGACTTCGGGTGCGCGGTTAAGGCCGCCCCGCGCTCAGGGGCCCCTGTGGCGGAATGGTAGACGCGAACGACTCAAAATCGTTTGTCGCAAGACGTGCCCGTTCGAGTCGGGCCAGGGGCACCAGGCGGCCGAGTTCGGCGTAGCTTCAGCGAGCAGAAGTTTGTTCGCGATGGACAAGCTCCGGACGATCGAGCAGCGGAGCGGAGCGGCCAGCTACGACCAGGGTCACGGGGTCCGCCAGCAGGCTGCATCGCAGGGAGCAACCACCCAGGCGGGTGGTGCAGACAATTCGAGCCAGGCGCAGTAGCCACCGGCTGCAAGCGCGCCGGCATTGCCGGAAGCCTGCTTGGCGAGCCGCGCGCGGGGGTGGATTGTGGCAAGTTACGGCCGCCGGGAGAAGGGGGCTCCCGACGGCCGCGTTTCTCCTCCCCAGGAGCTGATCAGGCCGCGAACTGGTTCATCGTATTGTGGCTGCCGCCTGCCTTGAGCGCGGCTTCGCCGGCGAAATAGTCCTTGTGGTCGTCGCCGATATCGCTGCCCGACATGTTCTGGTGTTTCACGCAGGCGATGCCCTGGCGGATTTCCTCGCGCTGGACGTTCTTGACGTAGCCGAGCATCCCTGCCTCGCCGAAGTATTCGCGCGCCAGGTTGTCGGTGCTGAGCGCCGCGGTGTGGTAGGTCGGCAGCGTGATCAGGTGGTGGAAGATGCCCGCCCGCTTGGCCGAATCGCGCTGGAAGGTTCGAATGCGGTTGTCGGCCTCGACCGCCAGTTCATCCTGGTCGTATTCGGCGCTCATCAGCTTGGCGCGGTCGTAGCCCGCCATGTTCTGGCCTTCGGCAAGCCAGGCGTCATAGACCTGCTGGCGAAAGTTGAGTGTCCAGTTGAAGCTGGGCGAGTTGTTGTAGGCAAGCTTGGCGTTGGGCACGACCTCGCGGATGCGGTCGACCATCGAGGCGATCTGCTCGATATGCGGCTTCTCGGTCTCGATCCAGATCAGGTCCGCTCCGTTCTGAAGGCTGGTAATGCAATCGAGCACGCAGCGATCTTCGCCCGTGCCGGGGCGGAACTGGTAGAGGTTCGAGGGCAGCCGCCGTGGACGCAGCAGTTTGCCGTCGCGGTTGAGGATGACGTCGCCATTGCGAGCGGTGGCCGGATCGATTTCCTCGCAATCGAGGAAGCTGTTGTACTGGTCGCCGATGTCGCCCGGCTGTTTTGAAACCGCAATCTGCTTGGTCAGCCCCGCGCCGAGGCTGTCGGTGCGCGCGACGATGATCCCGTCGTCGATGCCGAGCTCGAGAAAGGCGTAGCGGCAGGCGCGGATCTTGGCGTTGAAGTCCTCGTGCGGGACGGTGACCTTGCCATCCTGGTGGCCGCACTGCTTTTCGTCGGAAACCTGGTTTTCGATCTGGAGCGCGCAGGCGCCCGCTTCGATCATCTTCTTGGCGAGGAGGTACGTCGCCTCGGCGTTGCCGAAGCCCGCGTCGATGTCGGCGATGATCGGGACGACGTGGGTTTCGTGGTTGTCGATCGCCTGCTGAAGGCGTGCCGCCTCAACCGCGTTGCCCGCGTCGCGCGCCTTGTCGAGATCCCGGAAAAGCATACCCAGTTCGCGCGCGTCGGCCTGGCGTAGGAACGTGTAGATCTCCTCGATCAGCGCCGGCACGCTGGTCTTTTCATGCATCGACTGGTCTGGCAGCGGGCCGAAGTCGCTGCGCAGCGCGGCGATCATCCAGCCTGAAAGGTAGATGTAGCGGCCCTTCGTGGTGCCGAAGTGCTTCTTGATGCTGATCATCTTCTGCTGGGCGATGAACCCGTGCCAGCAGCCGAGCGACGGGGTGTAGGCAGCGGGGTCGGCGTCATAGGCGGCCATGTCGTCGCGCATGATCCGGGCAGTGTAACGGGCGATATCGAGCCCGGTGCGGAAGCGGTTCTGCGCGCGCATCCGGGCGACGGACTCGGCGCCGATCCCGTCCCACGTGCCGTTGTGCTGGCGGATCAGGGCATCAGTCTGCGCGATGTCTTGCGAATAGGTCATGGCGTCCTCGATTGGATGTCGTTGGGCATCCAGTAGCACCGTAGCCGCTGACGAAGTAACACTCTTACAAAAAATGATGTGATAATGCAGCAAAGCCGCGTACACTATTTGTCGTAATGTATGGAAATTTACAAAAATGACTGAGCAGTCCCTCTTCGCCGGACCCCATGTCCGCCGAATTCGCCGCCGCGAAGGGCTGACCCAGGCGGCAATGGCGGCAACGCTGGGCATCTCGGCCAGCTATCTCAACCTGATCGAGCGCAATCAGCGTCCATTGTCGGCGCGGTTGCTGCTGGGGATGGCCCAGCATTTCGACTTCGATCCGCGCACCTTGGGCAGCCATGAAGAAGCTGGCGGTATCGACGGGTTGCGCCGTCGTCTCGCCGATACGCTTTTCGACGATCTCGTTATCGACCGCGACGAAGTGGTCGAATGGCTCAACGCCGCGCCGCAGGCGGCAGTGGCTTTCGCCCGGCTCTATGACCGCGCCGCGACCACGCAGGAAGGCGAGGGGGTGGACCCGACCCTGCTCGCGCGACGCGAGATCGAGCGCTGGCGCAATCACTTTGCCGACCTCGATGCCGCTGCGGAGGAACTGGCCGACGAACTGCGCCTGTCCGAAGGCGAGATCGGTGCGGCGATGGCCGAGCGCCTGCGCCGCCGCCACCAGCTGTCGCTGCGCATTCTCCCGGCCGAGGTCATGCCCGATCACTTGCGCCGGCTCGACCTCCACGCGCGACAGCTCCAGCTTGCCGAGATGCTCGACCCCGCCTCGCGCACCTTCCAGATGGCGATACAGCTCGCCCAGCTCGAGCAGAGCGATGCGGTGCGCGCGCTGGTCGATGGCGCGGCGTTGCCCGATCGGGCGGCGCAGCGGCTGTTCCAGCGCCATCTCTACGCCTACTTCGCCGCGGCGCTGATCATGCCCTATGGCCGCTTCCTGCGCGCCTGCGAGGCCAGTGGCTACGATCTGCCGCTGCTTCAGCGCCGCTTCGGCGTCGGCTTCGAGCAACTCGCCCACCGGCTGACGACATTGCAGCGGGTCGGCCAGCGGGGCCTGCCTTTCTTCATGCTGCGGATCGACCGGGCGGGGCAGATCTCGAAACGTTTTGCCGGGGCCAGCGGAGCGCTGTTCCTCGAAAGCCCCGAAAGCTGCCCGCTGTGGAGCGTGCACGCCGCCTTCGAGCGGGCGGGGCGGATGGGGGCCGAGCAGGTCGCGCTCGAAGACGGCACGCGCTGGTTCTCGCTGGCGCGGACCGTCCAGGCGAGCGGGGCGAGCCGGGGCGGGCAGGCGGAATTCGTCGTCGCGCTGGGACTGGAAGCCTCGCTCGCCGGGCAACTGGCCGCTGCGCGGGGCCTCTCTTTGCGCGTCGAGGATGCGACCCCGATCGGCCCGGGCTGCGCGCGGTGCCATCGCCTCGCCTGCATGCAACGCTCGCTTCCACCACGTGGCGCGGCATTGAGATTCGACGATCGCGCCCGCGGCCTCACTCCGTTCGTTTTCGGCAGTTAACCATCACCGCTGGAACCGCGCGGTGCGGACCGGCGTTGTTGGGGCACGAGCGGGCCTCCGTGGCCTGGAAAAGGGGAGCCTGATATGACCGAAGAACGCATCACCGAGGTCGAGACACCCTCGGGCAACGTGCACACCACGCACACCGTGGTCGAAAGTGACCGACGTGGAGGTGGATCGGGCTGGCTGATCGCAATCGTCCTGATTCTGGCGGTTCTGGTCGGGGGATACTTCCTGATGCAGGGGACCAATGCCTCAGCCAACAAGGACAACGCGATTGCTGGCGCTGCCAACGATGTTGGCGATGCTGCGCAGAAGGTCGGCAATGCCGCCGAGAACGCGGTGAAGAAACTGGACGACGGAAACTAAGCGCGTACCCGACAATACCCGGCAGTGACGCTTTTTCTTACACCGCGCGAACTCTTCGGGCGGTGTAAAATTTACCGACATTTTACCCCTGGCCCCTAGACCGGCGAGGTTCCGCGGATCGTCCGCGGTGCCAAGCGAGGTTCGGCCCGGCGATGATCCGCCTGTTCAAGCACTACGTGCCCCACGCGGTCCTCTTGCTGGGCCTCGTCGATGTGGCCCTGCTGCTGCTCGCCGGCGAGCTCGGCTGGCTGGTGCGCGCGCGCCAGATCGGGATAGACGCGGGGCACTTTACCAACCGCTTGGCGCAACTCGGCAGCTTCGCTCTGCTCATCGAAATGGCGATGGTCGCGGTAGGGGTCTACGGCCCCGATGCGCTGCGCTCGATGCGCTATGCCGCGGCGCGGCTGCTGGTCGCGGTGAGCCTTGGGATCATCGCGCTTTCCGCGTTCTACTTCCTCGTGCCGGGCAAGACGCTGTGGCGCTCCAACCTGTTCTACGCGATGTTCATCGCCGTCGGACTGCTATTCGCCAACCGGCTGTTGCTGGGCTCGCTGCTGGGCGCAGCCGCTTTCCGCCGCCGGGTGCTCGTTCTTGGCTCGGGCGACCGCGCCGAACGCTTGCGCAGGCTGGGCGAGCGGCCTGAAGCCGGGTTCGCCATCGTCGGCTTCGTCGGGATGAGCGACAGCCATCCGGTGGTCGAGGAAGCGATCCCGCGTTCGGTCCTCAAGAACCTGACCCGCCACGTCGAGAATTTGGGCGTCAGCGAAGTCGTCCTCGCGTTGGAGGAGCGGCGCAATGCGCTTCCGCTCAAGGACTTGTTGCGGATCAAGACCGCGGGGGTCCACGTCAACGATTTCTCGACTTTCCTTGAACGCGAGACGGGCCGGGTCGATCTCGATACGCTCAACCCCAGCTGGCTCATATTCTCCGACGGGTTTTCGTCGGGCCGCATGGTTTCGAGTGCCGCCAAGCGGGTGTTCGACGTCACCGCCAGCCTGCTGCTGTTGCTGTTGACGCTGCCGGTGATCGCATTGTTCGCGGCGCTGGTGAAGCTTGACAGCAAGGGACCGGCGTTCTTCCGCCAGACCCGGGTCGGACTTTACGGACAGACCTTCGACCTGCTCAAGCTACGCTCGATGTGCACCGATGCCGAGGCCGATGGCAATGCGCAGTTCGCCCAGACCAACGACCCGAGGGTAACCCGCATCGGCCGCTTCATCCGAAAGGTGCGGATCGACGAGCTGCCGCAGACGTGGAGCGTGCTCAAGGGCGAGATGAGCTTTGTCGGACCGCGTCCCGAACGCCCCCAATTCGTCGACGATCTCGAGGACAAGCTGCCCTACTACGCCGAACGCCACATGGTGAAGCCGGGGATCACCGGCTGGGCGCAGGTCAATTATCCCTACGGCGCAAATCTCGACGATTCGCGGCAGAAGCTTGAATACGATCTCTATTACGCCAAGAACTATACGCCGTTCCTCGACCTGCTGATCATGCTCCAGACGCTGCGCGTCGTGCTGTGGCACGAGGGCGCGCGATGATCGGGGCGGGTCCCGCCTTCTGGTCCTCACTGGCAGGAGCGTTTGCCTGCGCGGTGGTGGCGGCATGGGTCGTCCAGCGCGGCGACGATCGTCCGGGGCGCGACGTCGCCTTGCTGGCGCTGGCGATGTCCGCGCTGTGGGGCGTGGTCACCGCCGCGATGGGAGCCGATAGCGCTGCGGCTTCTCTGGCGGAGACGATCCGCAACCTCGCCTGGCTGGCGTTCCTCCACAATCTGATTACCGGCGGCGGACAGCAGGCGGGAAACGCGGGGGTCCGCGCGATGCTTGGGGTGATCGCTTGCGTCGAATTGCTTCACCCGGTGTTGCGGCTTTCCGTTGCCAACGTCTCGCCATCGCATCATCTGCAGGATGCCGCGTTCGAGTTGACGGTGTTTTTTCGCCTGATGGTGATCGTCGGCGGGCTGGTGCTGGTCCACAACGTTTACGATGCCGAAACCCGACGCGGCCGCACCGCGCTGCGCTGGAATGCCGGGGCGCTGGGCGCGGTATGGCTGTGCGACCTCAACTTATACATCGTCACCTGGCTGGGGGATGGCCAGCCCGGCGCGCTGGCCGCGTTGCGCGGGATAGTGCTGGTGCCGGTGGCGGTGATGTTGGCGGTCGCGCGCACGCGCAACGCCGATTTGCGCTTCCGGCCTTCGCGGGCAATGGCTTTCCAGTCGCTCTCGCTGCTGATCATCGGCGCCTACCTGGTGATCATGGTCGGCGCGGCGCAGTCGCTCGCCTGGCTGGGCGACACCGCGCCCCCCCTGGCCCAGGTTGGCTTCGTTTTCACCAGCGCGGTACTGGCGTTGATCGTTCTCCCTTCGGGCAGGGTACGCGGCTGGATGAAGGTTACCGTCGCCAAGCACTTGTTCCAGCACCGCTACGATTATCGCGCCGAATGGCTGCGCTTCACCCAGACGATTGGCCGCGGCAACAGCGGTGCGACGCTCGAAGAGCGCACCATCCAGGCGATCGGCGACATTGCCGACAGCACCGCCGGTCTGTTGCTGATGCCCGGCGACCGAGGCGAGCTGACCCTGGCGGCGCGCTGGCAATGGCGCACGCTTGACGTTCCGGCCGAAGCGATGACGAGCGAAGCACGCCAGTTCTTCGAACGTGACGGCTATATCGTCGATTGCGATGCCGTGCGCCGGGGAACCGCAGAGGGAGACGTGAACAAGGTCGTCCCGGGCTGGCTGCTCGACGAGCCGCGCGCCTGGGCGCTGGTTCCGCTACTCCATTTCGAGCGTCTCGTCGGTGTGGTCGCCCTCGCCCGCCCGGCGCATCCGCGTGAACTCGACTGGGAGGATTTCGACCTTCTGAAGGTGGTTGGGCGCCAGTTGGCCAGCTATCTTGCCGAGCACGCCGGGCAGGAAGCGCTGCTCGATGCGAGCCGGTTCGACGAGTTCAACCGCCGCATCGCCTTCGTGATGCACGACGTGAAGAACCTCGCCAGCCAGTTGACGCTGTTGTGCCGCAACGCCGAGCGCCACGGCGACAACCCAGCCTTCCGCGCCGACATGCAGATCACCGTGCGCAACGCCGCGGACAAGCTCAACGGACTGATCGCCAAGCTCTCGCGCTATAACTCCAATCCGCTCGAGCGGCTGGAGGAGGTTGATCCGTCGGAAGTGATCCGGACAATCGTCGAGCGGCAGGGCCAGACCCACCCAATGGTCGTCACCGGCATCGCCCCTCAAATGCGGGTTATCGGCAATCGCGAAACGCTGGAACAGGTTCTCGTCCACCTCGTCCAGAACGCGATCGACGCCAGCGCGGCCGACGCGCCGATCACCCTGGGCGTGCGCAGCGAGGGGCTCCATGCGGCAATCGAGGTGACCGATTCGGGTTGCGGGATGAGTCCCGATTTCGTCCGCAACCGGCTGTTCAAGCCGTTCGTGTCGACCAAGCAGGGCGGTTTCGGGATCGGCGCCTTTGAGGCACGCGAACTGGTGCGGGCGATGCAAGGCCGGCTCGACGTCGAGTCGCGCGAAGGACTGGGCAGCCGCTTCGTCATCCGCCTGCCGCTCGCCGAGGCGGCCGGGCTGCTCGAACGATTTATGGAAACCTCCGGCGGCGCCAAGCCGCATGGGTCGCAGGAAGCACAGGTGGCATGATGGCTGACAACCAAGGCAAGACACTTCCCAAGCTGTTGATCGTCGAGGACGATCCGGGCCTTCAGGCTCAGCTCAAATGGGCTTATGAGGACTTTGAGGTGATCGTGGCGGGCGACCGGGCGAGTGCGATCGCCGCGCTGCGCGCCGAGGAACCCGCGGTGGTCACGCTCGACCTCGGGCTGCCGCCCGATCCAGACGGAACCAGCGAAGGGTTCGCGGTGCTCGACGAGATCATGGCCCTGAAACCCGACACCAAAGTCGTGGTTGCATCGGGACACGGCGCGCGCGAAAGCGCACAGACCGCGATCGCCAAGGGTGCCTACGATTTCTACCAGAAGCCGGTCGACATCGAAGCGCTCGGGCTGATCGTCCGCCGCGCGCTGCACCTGCACCGGATCGAGAGCGAAAACCGCGCGCTGGCCGAGCGCAGCGACGAGGGAAATCGCGTGCTCGGCGGGCTGATCACCGCCGCGCCCGAGATGGTTCGCGTCGCGCGGACGATCGAGCGGGTGGCGAACACCAATGTTTCGGTCATGCTGCTGGGTGCCAGCGGAACCGGCAAGGAATTGCTCGCCAAGGGGCTCCATGACGCCAGCGATCGCGCCAAGGGCAACTTCGTCGCGATCAACTGTGCCGCGATCCCCGAGAACCTGCTCGAAAGCGAGTTATTCGGACACGAAAAGGGCGCGTTCACCGGCGCGGTCAAGACCACCGAGGGCAAGATCGAACTGGCCGACGGCGGCACGCTGTTCCTCGACGAGGTCGGCGACATCCCGCTGCCGCTCCAGGTAAAGCTGCTGCGTTTCTTGCAGGAACGCACGATCGAGCGGATCGGCGGGCGGCGATCGATCGCGGTCGATACCCGGATCGTATGCGCCACCCATCAGGATCTCGAAGCGATGATCGGTGACGGGCGGTTCCGCGAAGACCTGTTCTACCGCCTTGCGGAAATCGTCATCAAAATCCCCAGCCTGGCCGAAAGACCCGGCGACGCCGCGCTGCTGGCCAAGGCGTTTGTCGCCCGGTTTGCGCGCGAGATGAACCCTTCGGTCAAGGGCTTCGCCCCCGATGCGCTGGCGGCGATTGACGCCTGGGGCTGGCCGGGGAACGTCCGTGAGCTGGAAAACCGGGTCAAGCGCGCGGTAATCATGGCCGACGCCAAGCTGATCGGGGCCGAGGATCTCGACCTTGCCCCCAGTAACGAAGGCGAGGCGCCGCTCAACCTCAAGTCGGCGCGCGAACATGCCGACCGCAAGGTGATCCGTCACGCCCTGGCGCGTAGCGAGGGCAACATCTCGAGTACCGCTAGGATGCTCGGGATCAGCCGCCCGACGCTGTATGACCTGCTCAAGCAATACACCATCTCCGCCTGAACGCCGGTTGCGGTCGCTCGCCGCAGCCTCGCTGCTGCTGGCGGCGGTCGTCCCGGCGCAGGCGGATACCGGCCCAGTAAGTCGCGCGTTGGCCGGCGCACGCGCCGCGCTGGTCGAGGGCGACGGGATCGCCGCACAGGCTCGTTTGCGCGAAGCGCAATCGGCAGGCGCGAAGGACGACGACGTCCGCGCGCTGATGGGTGAGGCGCTGCTCGCCCAGGGCGATCTCGCCAAGGCGCGCGAATGGCTGGCGCCGGCACGCTTCAGCCCATCGACGCGGGCGCTCGGATTCCGCATGCTGGGCCGGCTGGAACTGCGCGCGCGGCGACTGCCCAATGCCGGCCGATCCTTCGATCAGGCGCTTGCCGAGGTCCCACGCGATGCCGGTTTGTGGACCGACATCGCCCGGCTGCGCTATACCGGCGGAGAACAGGCGCAAGCGATCCAGGCGGCGGATCGCGCGCTGGTCTTTGGGCCAGCCAGTGCCGAGGCGCTTGCATTCCGCGCGTTGCTCATCCGCAACCAGAATGGCCTCGCCGCCTCGCTGCCCTGGTTCGATGCCGCGCTTCGTCAAGCGCCCAGGGACGCGAGCATCCGAGCCGACAAGGCGGCGACGCTGGCCGACCTCGGCCATTACGCCGCCGCGCTCACCGAAATCCGCGCGGTGCAAAAGGCCAATCCGGGCGATCCGCGAAGCCTCTATCTGCAGGCGGCGATCGCGGCTCGCGGCGGTAGGCAGGCACTGGCGCGCAAGATTCTTCAACGCGGTAAAGGCAAACTGCACGACGTGCCGGGGGTGATGCTCCTGACCGCCGCGCTCGAACTCGACGCGGGCAATGCCAACGTGGCGGTGGAGCTAAGCGACCGGCTCTTGCGTTACCAGCCCGACAACCTCTTGGCGCAGCATATTCTCGCCCGCGCCATGGCGCGTAGCGGCGAGCCGCGGCTCGTGATCGCGCGATTTGGATCGCTGGCCCGCAGGACTAATGCCACGCCCTATATGCTTACCGTGGTGGGACGGGCTTACGAAGAGCTGGGCCGAAGGAGCGAAGCGACCGACCTGCTTCAACGCGCCGCTGCGCCGCCCGCGTCGTCGCTTCGGCCGCTTCCGGCGGGAGCCGATCTGCCGGTGCTCGCCAGCCGTTATCCCGATGCGCCGCGCCAGGCGAACGAGGCGGTGCCCTATATCCGGGCCCTACTCGCCCTCGGCGATACCGCAACTGCCAAGGCAACCGCGCGCAAATTGCTATCGGGCAACCTCGGCGCGCCCGATGCCTACCTGATTGCAGGCGATGCCGAAATGGCCCGCAACCTCCCTGCCGCCGCGCTGCCTCACTACCAGACCGCCGCAGCAATCCGCTTCGGCGAAAGCGAACTGCTGCGGCTTGACCGCAGCTTGCGCGCGCTTGGGCGCGGCCGCGATGCCGATCTGCTGGCGTTCGCGTTTGCCGTCGAAAACCCGCAAAATCTGGCCGCAGCCCGGATGCTCGCCAACATCCGCGCGCGCGGCGCGCAGTGGGACCAGAGCGCGGCTTTGCTCGAATGGATCGGCGCGCGGAGTGGCTGGCGCGATCCGGGGCTGGTGGCCGACCTGGCCTTCGCCCGCCTGCGCCAGCAACGAACGGATGAGGCGCGGCGGCTCGCGCTTCGTGCCGCAAAGCTCCAGCCATCAAACCCAAGCGTCGGGCAGATCATGCGCCTGACAAGCGCCACTGCGCGATAGGCTTGCCGTAAACCTCTCGACACGCGCAAACCTGCACGGCAAGGCCACCGCGTTGCCAAACGGGAGGATACGGTCACATGGCGGGTGCGCTGGACGGAGTTACGGTCATCGAACTTGCAGGAATCGGCCCCGGCCCATTCGCGTGCATGATGCTGGCCGATCACGGCGCCAGGGTAATACGCATCGAGCGGCCCGGCGTCAGCGGGCGTTACGGCGACAGCGGCAACCGCGACATTCTCAACCGTTCGCGCGAGCGTATCGAGCTCGACATGAAGGACCCGGCCTCGGTGGCGCAAGTGCGCGAACTGGTGAAATCGGCCGACGCGCTGGTCGAAGGTTTCCGGCCCGGGGTGATGGAGCGGCTCGGGCTCGGCCCCGACGTCCTGCTCGCCGACAACCCGCGGCTGGTGTTCGGGCGCATGACGGGGTGGGGCCAGGACGGGCCGATGGCGCCGTTGGCCGGGCACGACATCAACTACATCGCGCTGTCGGGCGCGCTGCATACTTATGGCCGCAAGGGCGAGAAGCCGACTTTTCCGGTCAACGCGGTCGGCGATTTCGGCGGGGGCGGGATGATGATGGCGTTCGGGGTGCTCGCTGCAATCCTCTCAGCCCGTACTACCGGCAAAGGCCAGGTGGTCGACTGCGCGATGGTCGATGGCGCGGCGATCATTTCGGCGATGACCTACACGTTCTTCGCCAACGGGGTGTGGCGCGACGAGCGCGGGGTGAACATGCTCGATTCGGGTGCGCACTTCTACGACACTTATGAAACGGCGGACGGGAAGTGGATATCGATCGGCTCGATCGAACCGCAATTCTACGCGCTGTTGCGCCAGGCGGCGGGGCTGGCGGACGATCCGGCGTTCGACGCGCAGATGGACCAATCGGGCTGGCCGGCGCTAAAGGACCGGCTGACCGCGCTGTTCCTGACCAAAACCCGCGACGATTGGTGTGCGATCATGGACGGCAGTGACATCTGCTTCGCCCCGGTCCTGAGTCTGACCGAAGCACCCAAGCATCCGCATAACGTCGCGCGCAAGACCTTCGTGCGCGAGGGCGGGATCGTCCAGCCCGCGCCCGCGCCGCGCTTTTCGGGCACGCCCGCGCCGCCGGTAAGCCTTTCGGGGCGCTGAGGCGCCAGCGATGCGCCGCATCGACCCGATGGTGCGGCTGCTGCTGCTGGCGATCGTCCTGGCGACCGTATTGCCGGTTGGCGGTCGTTGGGCAGGTTTCGCGCAGTTCGTCTCGAACGCCGCGGTGTTCCTGCTGTTCTTCCTCAATGGGCTGCGCCTGCCGCGGCGCGAAGTGATCGCCGGGATCGGCAAGTGGCGGTTGCTCGTCCCGCTGACTGCATTCGTTTACATTGCGATGCCCGCGGCCGGTTGGCTGTTGTGGCAATCTACAGGGCAAGTCCTGCCACCGCTGCTTGCGCTGGGGTTCCTGTTTCTCGGCACGCTCCCCTCGACCGTCCAGTCGGCGACGGCCTATACCTCGCTGGCCGGAGGCAACGTGGCCAGTTCGGTGGTCGCCGCCGCGCTGCTCAACATTCTGGGCGTATTCGTGACCGCGCCGCTGTTCGCGCTGCTCGCCGGGAGCAGCGCCGCGCCCTTCGATGGCGCCGGGCTGCTCAAGGTCATGACCATCCTGCTTCTGCCTTTTGCGCTGGGCCAGGCATTGCAGCGCCGACTCGGCGGCTGGGTTACGGGGCACCGCCAGCTGGTGGTGTGGATGGATCGAACGTCGATCGCGATCGCGGTCTACGTCGCGTTTTCCAGTGCTGTGCGGCAGGGTATCTGGGCACGGATCGAACCCGCAGGCTGGGCCGGGATCCTGGGTGGCTGCGCGGCGTTGCTGGTGTTCGGCTATGGCGGATCTTGGCTGGTATCGCGCCTGATCGGGCTCGATCGCGGCGACCGTATCGCGATGATGTTTGCCGGCGCGCAGAAGAGCATCGCGATGGGCGCGCCGCTGGCCACGGTGCTGTTCCCGCCCGCCGCAGCCGGCGTGATACTGCTGCCCACGCTGGCCTATCACCTCGCCCAGCTGGTGGTCGCTGCCCCGCTGGCGAGCCGATTGAAAGCGAACGTGCCTACTTAGGTTGATAGGTCTGCTCGATGCCCGGAAACGCTCGGGAGCGCACCTCCCCCGCATAACGCTCGGCCGCCTTGCCAATCACCTCGGCAATTTCCTCGTAACGCTTTACGAACCGCGGCACGCGTTCGAACATGCCGAGCATGTCCTCGGTGACCAGCACCTGCCCGTCGCATTGCGCGGAGGCGCCGATGCCGATCGTGGGACACGCCACCGCTCGGGTGACCTCGATCGCGATCGGCTCGACCACGCCCTCGATCACGATCGCAAAGGCGCCCGCATCGGCCAGCGCTTTCGCATCCGTGACGATCTTGCCCGCCTCGGCCTCGCTGCGCCCGCGCGCATTGTAGCCGCCCAGCACATTGACCGCCTGCGGGGTCAGCCCGACATGGCCCATGACCGGGATCCCGCGTGCAACCAGAAACGCGACCGTCTCGGCCATCGCCTCGCCGCCCTCGAGCTTGATTGCGGCGCAGCCGGTTTCCTTGAGCACCCGGCTGGCGCTGGCGAAGGCTGCCTGCGGCGACGCCTCGTATGTGCCGAAAGGCATATCGACCGCGACGACCGCGTGATAGCTGCCGCGCACAACCGCCGCGCCATGCGCGATCATCATCTCCAACGTAACCGGCACGCTCGACTCCAGCCCGTAGATCACCTGGCCGAGCGAATCCCCGACCAGCAACAGATCGCAATGCGCATCGAGCAGTTGCGCCTGGCGCGCAGTGTAGGCGGTGAGCATCACGATCGGTTCGGCTGTGACCCCATCGACCTTGCGCTTGCGGATCGCGGGGACGGTCAGCCGCCGCATCGGCTGCGGGGTGGGGTGGGAGCGGCTGGTCGCGGTGTCGAGCTGGAAGGTGGTGGACATGACAGGCTTCTAGCCGCTCGGCCCACGCGTGCAAACCTGCGGAAAACAGGCTTGCGCTATAAGGCTTTGCCGCTAGCTTCCCCGCCATTGCATCCGCTCGGCGGCCGACAGAAGCCGCCCTCCCAAAGGGGAATATTATGTTCGGTCGCGTCAAGTCGCTGGACGCCATTCTGGCGACCGCACAAAAGAAATCGTTGCATCGTACGCTGGGCTGGTTCCAGCTGACGTTGTTGGGCATCGGGTGCGTCATTGGCACCGGCATCTTCGTGCTGACCGCCGTCGGCGCACAAAAGGCTGGACCCGGTTTGATGCTGGCCTTCGCCATCGCCGGCGCGGTCTGCATCGTGGCCGCGCTCTGCTATGCCGAAATCGCCTCGATGATACCGGTAGCGGGCAGCGCCTATACTTACAGTTACGCGACGATCGGCGAGTTCTTCGCCTGGACGGTGGGCTGGGCGCTGATCATGGAATACGCGATCGCCGCCTCGGCAGTGTCGGTCGGCTGGTCGGGCTATTTCAGCGGTACGATACTCAACCAGTTCCTGGGCATACAATTGCCTGCGTGGCTCAGCGCGGGGCCTCTCGCCTTCGGCGGGGCCGAGGGCGGGCTTATCAACCTACCGGCGCTGTTAATCGCCTTGCTGGTGACCGCCCTGCTGGTCATCGGAACCAGCGAAAGCGCTAAGTTCAATGCTGTCCTGGTGTTGATCAAGGTAACGGCGCTGACCGTGTTCATCGCGCTAACCTTCACCAGCGACGAATTTGAGGCCGGCAAATTCAACCCGTTTCTGCCGGCGGGTGTGTTCGGTGGTTTCGGCACCGGCCTTGGCGCCGTCGGCGCGGCGGCGACCATGTTCTTCGCCTACGTGGGCTTCGATGCGGTTTCGACCGCGGCGGAGGAAACCAAGAACCCGCAACGCAACGTGCCGATCGGCCTCGTCGGCTCGCTGTTGTTCTGCACCGTGTTCTACATCCTCGTCGCGGCCGGTGCGATCGGCACGCTCGGCGGTCAGCCGATCATGGGGGCGGTCGGCGTTCCACTCGAGGCCGGATCGGCCGAACTCGCGCGGCAATGCGCAATGCCCGAACATGCCGAGGCGCTGGTCTGCTCTAACGAGGCGCTCGCTCACGTTCTGCGCACGATAGGCTTCTCGGGTGTGGGCAACATGCTGGGCATCGCGGCGTTCCTGGCGCTGCCGTCGGTCATCCTGGTGCTGATCTTCGGCCAGACTCGCATCTTCTTTGTGATGAGCCGTGACGGGCTGCTGCCCGAGGTCCTGAGCAAGGTTCATCCGAGGTTTCGCACGCCGCACGTCGTGACCATGATCACGGGCTGCGCAGTGGCGATCGCGGCGGCGTTCTTCCCGGTCGGGCAGCTTGCGGACATTTCCAATGCCGGTACGCTCTATGCCTTCCTGATGGTGGCAGTGGCGGTTATGATGCTGCGCAGGACCGACCCAGGCCGGGCACGCAGTTTCCGCGTGCCCGCGGTGTGGATCATAGCGCCGCTGACGATTGCTGGCTGTCTTTTCCTGTTCCTCAACCTGCCGAGCGCGGCGATGCTGTTCCTGCCGGGTTGGACGATCATCGGGCTGTTCGTCTACTTTCTATACAGCCGTAGCCGCAGCCACCTGGGCCGCGGGATCGTTGAGGTGGTCGACGATGTGGCCGGCGAGGAGACGATGCTCCCGATCCATCCGCCAAAAGGATCGTAGTCCGACGCTGACATGGAAAGGGCCGCCCCCCGCGAGGGGAGCGGCCCTTTCCCGGGGTCACGGGAGCATGGCGTCAGAGGGCAGTCTCGACATGCTTGCCCGCAACCTCGTTGCGTATCGTCATCCCCAGCGCCATCTTGGCGGTGGTCAGCGCGCCCAGTTCGCCCGACCAGATCGAGGCGTCCCCCAGGTCCATCCGCAGGAACAGCAGGTTGGGATCGTCCTTGCCGCCGGGGAACCAGGCTTCGACGAAGTTCGACCATTGCTTGTCGAGCCGGGCGCGATCGGTTTCCTCGGTCAGCATACCGGCAAAGCGCGCGAACAGGTCGTGGCCCTTGCTGGCATAAGTCGCAGTCGCCGGACCCAGCTGTGCCCAGCGGCTGTCGCGCCCGGCGAAGAACCAGATCGCATGGTTTGCGTGCTTGTCGAGGCTGGCGGTCATCGGTGCGGCGGAATGCGGATCGGCGTCGAACTGGAGCATGACGTAAGACGAGCCGGACATTTCGTTCCAGAACTTGTCCTTGAGTTCCGCGGCATTGCCTTCAGCGTATTTCATCGGGGGTGTCCTTTCGGTTCCTCTTCCGAACGGCAGGAGCGAAGGTTTGGTTCCGAAGCTGTGCAGGAACGCGTTGCGGTGTGCCGAGTATGAGAACATAGTAGGAACAACGAATCGCTCATGAACACCGATGCCATCTCTTCTCACCCGCTCGTTTCGCGCGGGTTTGCCGCTGGGCTGGGCGGAGGGGCCTCGCAATGGCGTCCCGGCCTGGGCGCGGCGGTGCGCCATAGCGAAATCTTCTCGCCCGCCGATGAAGCAAGCGGGGCGGGGGCGGCGTTGGCGTTGGCGCTCGACCAGGCAGACGCGGATCATGCCGAGCGTCCCTGGCTGTGGATCCAGGACAAAGCGGCGCGGCGATTGGGCGGGCGGCCCTATCGCCCCGGCTTGCCCGCAGCGCTGCGCCATCGCTTGATCCACGTCGCTGCCGACAAACCCGAGGACGCGCTGTTCGCGCTGGAGGAAGGGTTGCGCTGCCGCGATCTCGCATTCGTGGTCGGAGAGATCGCGGGCAACCCGCGCGCCCTGGGCCTCACCGCCTCGCGCCGGTTGAGCCTGGCGGCGGAAAAGCACGGTACTCCGCTGTGGCTGATCCGGCTCGATGCCGCGCGCGATCTGGGTTCGGCGCGGATGCGCTGGGAAGTGCGCTCGGCCCCTTCACCGCGGCCCCCCTGGAACGCTGCCGCACCGGGCATTCCGTCGTGGAGTGCGGAGCTGTTCCGCGCCCACACCCATCAACCCGGCCACTGGATTCTGCGCGATGACGCACCCCTTGCCGCCGAATCCGCCGCCCCGCCGCATCCTGGCGATCTGGTGCGCGCGGCTGGCGATCGATCGCTGGCGCTTAACCGAACCAGCGCCTGAAGGGTGCGGGGAAGGGCAGGAGGCTGATTCCCAGCCCCTCGCGCTCGTCACCGATACCGCGCACGGCCCGCGGATCGACGCCGCCAACCGCGCCGGGCTGCAGGCGGGCGCGCATCCCGGGATGCGCCTGGCCGACGCGCGTGCGCTGTGCCCCGAAATCGCGGTGCGCCCGTCCGATCCGGCAGGTGACCTCGCGTTCCTTGAGAGCCTGGCGGTGTGGGCGCAGCGCTGGGGGCCATGGAGCGCGCTCGACCCGCCCGACGGGCTGGTGATCGACGTTACCGGCGCGGCGCACCTGTTTGGCGGCGAGGAAGCGCTGCTGGGCGACGCCGCGCGCGCGCTGGCCCGGCGCGGGCTGGCCGCGCGGCTGGCCATTGCGCCAACCGCGGGCGCGGCGTGGGCGCTCGCCCATCATGGCCCGGCGCAGGCGATCCTCGGACCCGAAGACGATGCGGCGCGCTGTCTGGGCGAACTTCCCGTCGCCGCGCTGCGGCTCGACGACGATGTGCTGCTCCTGCTCCGCAGGCTCGGCCTCAAGCGGCTCGGCGATCTTTCGGGGATAGAGCGCCCCGCGCTAGCCCGGCGGTTCCGCAACCGGCGTTCGGCCGCGGCCAACCCGCTGATCCGGCTGGACCAGTTGCTGGGCGTCGTGCCCGAGCCGCTGCTGCCGGTGATCGAACACCACGCCCCGCTGGCCCAGCGCCGCCTGCTCGAACCCATCCGCCACCGCGAACTGCTCGACCGGGTGGTCGCCGACCTTGCCGAAGACATCGCGCGGATGCTCGAGGGGCTGGCCCAAGGCGCCCGGCGGCTCGAGCTGGGGTTGTGGAAGGTCGATGGCGAAGTCGTGATCCGCCGCCTCGAAATGGCCGCGGCGACCCGCGATCCGGCGCACATCGTGCGCCTGTTCGCAGCCAAGCTTGACGACATCGACGCCGGCTTCGGTGTCGAACTGGTCCGCCTCCGCGCGCCGTGGACCCAGCCGCTGGCGCTGTCGCAGCGCGATTTCGAGGCCGCGGCCGAAGACCACGGCACCAGCCTGGCGGCGTGCATAGACCGGATCGCGGTGCGCCTGGGCGAGGCTGCGGTGCGTTGCCCGGTCGCCCACCCCAGTCACATCCCCGAACGCGCCCAGCGCTGGCGAGCCCCACTCGAACCGCCTCCGCCCTCGCAAGGGGAGCTCGCCTTCCACAATCGCCCGCTCAAGCTGCTCGACCGGGCCGAGCCGATCGCGGTGCTCTACGCTACCCCCGATGGGCTCCCCCGCCGCTTCCGCTGGCGCGGCAGGGTGCACGAGGTTGCGCGCGCCGAAGGACCCGAGCGCATCGCCCCCGAATGGTGGCGCGAACGCTCGGGCGTACGACTGCGCGATTACTACCGGATCGAGGACAACGAAGGCCGCCGCTACTGGATCTACCGCAATGGCCTGGCCGGCGACGGTCGCGGCGGTGCGCCCGAGTGGTTCCTGCAGGGGCTGTGCGCTTAGCCGACCCTCACACCACCGGCGTCACGAGGCTCTGCCGCGAGACTTCGTCGATGATGTCCTGCCGCGCCTCGGGATTGGCGTTGTCCAGGCCCGAAAACGCGCTCCGCTCGCTGCCTTCCGAAAGGAAGGCCAGCAGATCGCTGATCAGCCGATCGGTCTGGGTGGCGAACACGCCGTGCGGCTCGCCGTCGTATTCGATCAGCTGCGCGTGTGGTACCGCCTTGGCCACCGCGCGGGCGGTCGCGGCGATCGGCACGGTCTTGTCCGCGGTGCCGTGGATCAGCAGCGTCGGCACCTTGAAGTGCGCGAGGTCGGGGCGGAAATCGGTGGTTGCAAAGGCCTTGGCCGCCGCCAGCGTCGGGCGCAGGCCCGCCTGCATCGCAGTGAACCACGCTAGGTCGAGCACTTCGTCGCTGACCGGGCTGGAAACCCACCCGACTCCGAAGAAATCGTCGAAGAAGCCGGTGAAGAACGCGGCACGGTCCTTGAGCATACCCTCGGTCATCTGGTCGAAAGTCGCCTGCGGCACGCCCTCGGGATTGTCGTCGGTCTGGAGCATATAGGGCACCACTGAACTGACCAGCGCGACCTTGCTCACCCCTTTGCCCTGATGGCGCGAAAGATAGCGGGCGATCTCGCCGCCGCCCATCGAGAAGCCGACGAGCGCGGTATCCTGCCCGCCACATGTTTTGTCCATTACCGCGGCGAGATCGTCGGCGAACGTGTCGTAGTCGTACCCGCCCGAAGGCTGCGCCGAGCGGCCGAAACCGCGGCGGTCATAGGAAATCGCCTTGAATCCAGCGTCGGCCAGCGCGTTGGCGATCGGATCCCAGCTGTCGGCGCTCAATGGCCAGCCATGGATCAGCACCACCGGGCGGCCTTCGCCCCAGACCTTGTGATAAAGGTGCGTCCCGTCGCGGGTTTCGATCATGTGCATGGCTGGTCCTTGGAGAATTGTCCGTCCGGGATGCGAACGGTGCGTGTGGTGCGCGGTTCCGGCCCATAGGAAACTATCCGCTTTTCCGATGTTTGGGCGCGACGAGGCGAATTGGGCTGGTCAGGGCTCCGATAAGAACATATAAAGAACGAATGTCGCAAACCCTGCTCCTCGAACGTCTGGGAATTCTCGCCGACGCGGCCAAGTACGATGCTTCGTGCGCCTCGTCGGGCACCGCCAAGCGAACCAGCAAGGGCGGAAAGGGGATCGGGTCGACCGAGGGGATGGGCATCTGCCACGCTTATGCGCCCGACGGCCGCTGCATCTCGCTGCTCAAGATCCTGCTGACCAACCACTGCATCTTCGACTGTCACTATTGCATCAATCGCAAAAGCTCGAACGTGCGCCGCGCGCGGTTCACCCCACAGGAGGTGGTCGACCTCACGCTCAGCTTCTATCGGCGCAACTACATTGAGGGGCTGTTCCTCTCCTCGGGGATCGTAAAGTCCTCGAACCACACGATGGAGCAGTTGGTCGAAGTCGCGCGGATCTTGCGCGAAGAGCACGATTTCCGCGGCTACATCCACCTCAAGACGATCCCCGAGGCCGATCCCGAACTGCTCGCGCAGGCCGGGCTTTATGCCGATCGGGTCTCGATCAACGTCGAGCTGCCGACCGACGCCGGGCTGACCCGGCTCGCGCCGGACAAGTCGGCGCGCCAGATTGAAGGCGCGATGGCCGGGCTCAAGAGCGAGATCGTCGAGGCCAAGGATGCCAGGAAGCGGTTCAAGTCGGCTCCGCGTTTCGCGCCTGCGGGCCAATCGACCCAGATGATCGTCGGTGCCGATGCCGCGACTGACAGCGACATCGTCGGCAAAGCGAGCACGTTGTATGGCCGTTTCGGCCTGCGCCGGGTTTATTACTCGGCGTTCAGCCCGATCCCCGACGCCAGCGCGGTGCTGCCGCTCAAGCGCCCGCCGCTGATCCGCGAGCACCGGCTCTACCAGTCGGACTGGCTGATGCGGTTCTATGGCTACGCCCCGGGTGAGGTTCAGCAGGCCGCGGACGCCGACGGAATGCTGCCGCTCGACATCGATCCCAAACTGGCCTGGGCGCTCAAGTTCCGCGAGCGCTTTCCGGTCGACGTCAACCGCGCGCCGAGGGAGGCGCTGCTGCGCGTGCCGGGGCTGGGGGTGCGCGCGGTCGGCGCGATCCTCGCCTCGCGGCGGCACCGCACGCTGCGGCTCGACGATGTCGCGCGGCTGACCGTGTCGATCGCCAAGCTGCGTCCGTTTCTCATTACCGCCGACTGGCGTCCGATTTCGCTCACCGACCGCGCCGATCTGCGCACGCTGGTGGTGCCGAAGCGAAAGGAACAACTCGAGCTGTTCGCGGCATGACCGCGTCGTTTCGCGACATGCGGATCGCGTCCGCGTTCTGCGTGGCCCTGGTCTCGCCCGACGATTTCGACGGCTGGCGCGTCAACGCACGGCGCCTGCTGATGGCCGACGTACCGCCCGACCGGGTGGCGTGGAGCGAACCGGGCGGGGCGGGGGGCGACCTGTTCGCCGGAAGCGACAAGCGGCTGCCTTCGCCGCCGGTGGATGCCGAACAGCCGCGGGTGCCGCGCGCGTTTCTCCAGCTCGCCCAAAGCGCGATCCTCCATCGCGATGCCGAGCGGCTCGCGCTGCTCTATCGCCTGCTGTGGCGGCTCCAGAGCAAACCCGGGCTGATGGAGGACGCCGCAGATCCCGATGTCCGCCGGATAGAGGAACTCGCCCGCACCGTGCGCCGCGACATCCACAAGATGCGCGCGTTCGTGCGGTTTCGGGTGGTGGATGAGGCCGATGGCGGCGAACATTATGTCGCGTGGTTCGAACCCGAGCACCACATCCTGCGCGCCAACGCCAAGTTCTTCGTCAATCGCTTCACCAACATGGCCTGGTCGATCCTGACCCCCGCGGGCTCGCTCCACTGGGATGGCACCAGCCTGACCGAAGGCCCGCCCGCGCAGCGCGGCGATGCCCCCGCAGGCGATGCGACGGAGGACCTGTGGCGCACTTACTATGCGTCGATTTTCAACCCGGCGCGGTTGAAGGTCGGGGCGATGCTCAAGGAGATGCCCCGCAAGTACTGGAAGAACATGCCCGAGGCAGCGCTGATTCCTCAGTTGGTCGCCGGGGCGCAGGCGCGCGAGGCGGCGATGGTTGATGCGGGAAGCGATCTGTTCGCGGGTGAGGGGCGGCCGACGAGTTTGCAGGCGATCGGCGAGGAGATCCAGGCCTGCCGCCGCTGCGAGATCGGCTGCAATGGCACCAACGCGGTAATGGGCGAGGGGCCGAGCGCCGCGCTGATGATCGTCGGCGAGCAGCCCGGCGACGTCGAGGAGCAACAGGGGCGGCCGTTCGTCGGCCCCGCCGGACGGCTGCTGCGCGCGCATCTCGAAGATGCCGGGATCGACGAGCGCGCCGCTTACGTGACCAATGCGGTCAAGCACTTCAAGTTCGTCCAGCGTGGCAAACGAAGGCTGCACCAGTCGCCTACCGCCAAGGAAATCGATATCTGCCGCTGGTGGATCGAGGGCGAGCGCGGGATCGTCAAGCCGCAGCTGGTCCTGGCGTTGGGCGCCAGCGCGGCGCGGGGGATGCTGGGCAAAACCGTCAGCGTTCAGAAGGAACGCAGCCGGGCGCACCGGCTCGAGGACGGCACCGAGCTGTGGCTCACCACGCACCCGTCGTACCTGCTCCGCCTCCAGGACGATGCCCGCGCGGTCGAGGAAAAGCGCTTTGCCGACGACTTGCGTAGCGTTGCCGGGCGGCTCGCGGAACTGACCGCGTGACGTGCCCGAGAACGACCTCCTCCAGCCACGCCGGACGATCGAACTCGACCCCGATGCGATAACCCCGCCCGAGCGCGCGCCGTTCGTCGAGCTTGGCCTCACCAGCTGCTTTTCGTTCCTGCGCGGCGCATCGGATGCGGTCGATCTGGTGCTGACCGCGTGCGCGCTGGGCTACGATGCGATCGGGATAGCCGACGTCAACTCGATGGCCGGGGTGGTGCGCATCCACACCGAGGCCGAGACGCTGCGGCTACGCCCGGTGATCGGCTGCCGGATCGAGACCGTCGAGGGGCTTGCATTTCTCGCCTATTCCACCGACCGCGCCGCCTACGGCCGCCTGTGCCGACTGATCTCGGCGGGGCGAATGGGGACGCTCGACGGCGGATGGCAGGACAAGGGGGTGTGCCAGATCTCGCTGGCGATGCTCGCGGCGCATAGCGCGGGAGTCCAATTGATCCTGATCCCGCCGCGCGATCTCGACAGCAAATTCTCCATCTCGGTGCCCGGCAATGTCATTCCATTTCCCAAGTTTGGTTCACACGAAGACACGAAGACACGAAGCGAACCCGGAGATGCCAACGCTGACATTTTCGTGTCTTCGTGTGAGAAAAAATTCACCTTCGGCGACGCCTTGACGCATCTCACCGCCCAGCTCCCCACGCTCCGCCACCTCGCCGCCACCTATCTCCACACCGGTGACGACATCGCCCGGATCGACCGGCTCGATGCGCTCGCCCGCGAGCATGGCCTGGGCCTGCTCGCCACCAACGACGTGCTCTATCATGCCCCCGACCGCCGCCCGTTGCAGGACGTGATGACCGCGATCCGGCTCAAGACCACGGTCGCCGCGGCGGGGCTCGAACTCCAGCCCAACGCCGAACGCCACTTGAAGTCCCCCACCGAGATGGCGCGGCTGTTCGAGCGCTGGCCGCATGCGATCGCCGCGGCGCGCGAAGTGGCCGATGCCTGCGATTTCAACCTGTCCGAACTGCGCTATGAGTACCCTGCGGAAATCTATCCGGAGGGCCGGACTCCCCAGCAGCACCTCTCAAGCGAGACCTGGAAAGGTGCCGACTGGCGTTATCCCGGCGGGGTTCCTCAAAGCGTGCGCGAGACGCTCCACCGCGAACTCGCGCTGATCGAAAAGCTCGATCTCGCGCGCTATTTCCTGACCATCAAGGACATCGTCGATTACGCCCGCGGGGTCGATCCGCCGATCCTGTGCCAGGGGCGGGGATCGGCGGCCAACTCGGCGGTGTGCTATTGCATTGGCATCACCGCGGTCGATCCGGCCAAGCACCAGCTTTTGTTCGACCGCTTCATTTCCGAGGAGCGCAAGGAGCCGCCCGACATCGACGTCGATTTCGAGCACGAGCGGCGTGAGGAGGTGATCCAGTACATCTACCGCAAATACGGTCGCCACCGCGCCGGGCTCTGCGCCACGGTGATCCACTACCGCCCACGCATGGCGATCCGCGAGGTCGGCAAGGCGATGGGGCTGAGCGAAGACGTGACCAGCGCGCTCGCCCGGACGGTGTGGGGCGGGTGGGGCACCGAGATCGGCGAGCGCCATGTCGCCGAGACCGGGCTCGACAGCGCCGATCCGCATCTGAGGCGCGTGCTCAAGCTGACCGAACAGATGATCGGGATGCCGCGCCATCTCGGCCAGCACGTCGGCGGGTTCATCCTTACCGAAGGCGCGCTCAGCGAGACCGTGCCGATCGGCAACGGCGCGATGCCCGAGCGCAGCTTCATCGAGTGGGACAAGGACGACATCGATGCGCTGGGCATCCTCAAGGTCGATATCCTCGCGCTCGGCATGCTGACCTGCATCCGCAAATGCCTCGATCTGGTCGAGGCGCACAACGGCCACAGCCTGACGCTCGCCACCGTCCCGCGCGAGGACCCCGCGGTCTACGCGATGCTGCGCAAGGGCGATTCGCTGGGGGTGTTCCAGGTCGAGAGCCGGGCGCAGATGAACATGCTCCCCCGGCTGCGCCCGCGCGAGTTCTACGACCTGGTGATCCAGGTGGCGATCGTCCGCCCCGGGCCGATCCAGGGCGACATGGTTCACCCCTTCCTCAAGCGCCGCCGCGGCGAGGAGAAGGTCGAGATCCCCGCGCCCGGCCCCGAACACGGCCCGCCCGACGAACTCTCGAGCATCCTCGCGCGCACCCTGGGCGTGCCGATCTTCCAGGAGCAGGCGATGAAGATCGCGCTCGATGCGGCCAAGTTCTCGCCTTTGGAGGCCAACCGGCTGCGCAAGGCGATGGCGACGTTCCGCAGCCGCGGCATGGTCGATGAACTGCAGGACATGATGGTCGAGCGGATGGTCGCGCGCGGCTATGATCGCGACTTCGCCCAGCGCTGCTTCAACCAGATCCGCGGGTTCGGCGAATACGGCTTTCCCGAAAGCCACGCCGCCAGCTTCGCGCATCTGGTGTATGTCTCAAGCTGGCTCAAGTGCCACTACCCGGCGGCGTTCGCCTGCGCCTTACTCAACTCGCAGCCGATGGGCTTCTACGCCCCCGCGCAGATCGTCCGCGATGCGGTGGAGCACGGGGTGCGGGTGCTGGCGGCGGATGTGAATGAAAGCGGGTGGGATTGTACGCTGGAGGTTGAGAATCACCAATCCCGTCGCCCCTGCGAAGGCAGGGGCCTAGATAACGTCGCGCTTAAGCGCAGAGGTCGGTTGGATTCCGGCCTTCGCCGGGATGACGATAAATGGAGGCTGGATGAAGGGTGGAGTTTGCGCCTCGGCTTGCGCCAGATCGACGGGTTTCCCGAAGCGGTCGCCGCGCAGTTGGTCGGCGAGCGCGAGGAGCACGGTGCCTACGCCGATGTCGCCGCTTTGCGCGACCGCGCCAGGCTCTCGCGCGCGCACATCGAGCGGCTCGCTGCGGCAGACGCGTTCACCTCGCTGGCGCTGCCCCGGCGGCAGGCGTTGTGGGACGCGCGCAGCCTGATCGGCGGGGAAGGCTTGCCCTTGTTTGCCCATGCGGAAGCGCGCGACGAAGGGATCGAGACCGCCCGCACCCCGCTCCCGCGGATGCCGCTGAGCGAGGAAGTCGTCGCCGACTACCAGACCCAGCGGCTCAGCCTCAAAGCCCATCCGCTCGCCTTCCTGCGCGCCAGCCTGGCCGACCGCGGGTTCGTTCGCGCCTGCGATCTGCGCGCGCGAAAATTCCGCAGCATGGTCCAGGTCGCCGGGGTGGTGCTGATCCGCCAACGGCCCGGCTCGGCCAAAGGGGTGTGCTTCATCACGCTGGAGGACGAGACCGGGGTAATCAACCTGGTGGTCTGGCCCGATCTCAAGGATCGCCAGCGCAAGGTGGTGATGGGATCGCGGCTGATGGAAGTGCGCGGGCGGGTGGAGTACGACGACGAGGTGATTCACGTGATCGCCGCGCACATGACCGATGCCACACCCGCGCTGATGGCGCTGTCCGATGACCTCCTGCCCACCACGATCGCTCGCGCCGACCATTGCAACAACCCGCTGCCATCCAAGCTCTCCGGCCCGGTCGAGCCATGGACCCCGCCGCCGGCCGGCAACCGCGAGTGCGGCTTCCAGCAAGGCCATCCGCGCGATGTGCGGGTGATCCCCAAAATCCTCCCGCCCTCGCGCGATTTCCACTGAGCGAAACGCGCGCCAACTTCACTTGGCGTTCACGCGCGGGCTGGCTATAGCGCCGCCATGCCAGCCATATCGCCCGTCCGCTTCGCCGTCCTCGCCACCACCGCCGCCGCGCTGGCGCTCACCGCCGGATGTGCCGGGGGCAGCAAGGTCAAGGACACGGCCTACGTCGCGCGCGACGTCGATACGCTCTACCTCGCCGCCAAGGACCGCCTCGATCGCGGCCGGGCCAAGGAGGCGGCGGCGCTGTTCGACGAAGTCGAGCGCCAACATCCCTATTCGCCATGGGCCCGCCGCGCCCAGCTGATGAGCGCGTTCTCGTACTACATCGATCGCGACTACCCGAAGGCGGTGCAATCGGCGCAGCGGTTCCTGCAGATCCATCCGGGTAACAAGGACGCGCCCTATGCGTACTACCTGATCGCGCTCAGCTATTACGAGCAGATCAGCGACGTGACCCGCGACCAGAAGATCACCCAGCAGGCGCTCGAAACGCTGACCGAGGTGACCCGCCGCTATCCCAACACCACCTATGCCGGCGACGCCAAGCTCAAGATCGACCTCGTCAACGACCATCTCGCGGGCAAGGAAATGGAGATTGGCCGATTCTACGAACGCAGCGGCAAATGGCTCGCCGCCTCGCTGCGCTTCCGCACGGTCACCGAAAAATACCAGCAGACCAGCCACACCCCCGAGGCGCTCTATCGCCAGGTCGAGACTTATCTCGCGCTTGGCATCCCCGAGGAAGCACAGAAGGCCGCCGCAGTGCTCGGCTCGAACTATCCGGGCAGCGAGTGGTACGAGAAAGCGTTCAAGCTGATAAACAAGCACGCCCCGGGGACGACCGCCGCCTGATAGCCTAGCGGCACGGTTGACTTTGCCGAGGCGCGGGGCTTTGCTCCCGGTCGCTCATGCTTTCGCAGAAAACTCGCTACACCATCCGCGCCTTCCAGCATCTTGCCGATCATTGGGGGCAGGGATCGGTGCGGTTGCAGGACATCGCCGAAGCGCAGAACATCCCGCGCAAGTTCCTGACCGTGATCATGGCCGAAATGACCCGCGAGGGCCTGCTCCTTTCGCACCGTGGGCGCGACGGCGGGTATGAGTTGGCGCTATCCCCGGTCGATATTCGCTATGGCGACCTGATCCGGCTGACCCGCGGAAGCCTGGCACTGGTTCCTTGCGTCGCGCGCAACGCCCACGAGCGCTGCGACAATTGCCTGCCCGAGGCCGAGTGCCGGCTACGCGGGCTGATGCTGACGCTGCGCGACGCCACCGCCGACATGCTCGATCGCATGACCCTGGCGGATGCGATCACGCTCGAGCCGCCGTTCGCCGAAGAAGCCGCCTGACGCCGCGTTCCGCATCGGCTAGAGAATCGCCACGCCATGCTGACCGCGCTTTCCATCCGCAACATCGTGTTGATCGAGGCGCTCGAGCTTACGTTCGGCGGCGGGCTGGGGGTGCTGACCGGCGAAACCGGCGCGGGCAAGTCGATCCTGCTCGATGCATTGGGACTGGCGCTGGGCGAGCGCGCCGAAAGCGGGCTGATCCGCGCCGGGTGCGACCAGGCGAGCGTCACCGCGACGTTCGAGTTCGACCGGCTGCCCGCCGGAGTGGGCATGGCGCTCGAAGAAGCCGGGATCGAGATCGAGCCGGGCGAGCCATTGCTGATCCGCCGCCGCCTGCGCGCTGATGGGCAATCGAAGGCTTTCGTCAACGATCAGCCCGTCGGCGCCGCTTTGCTCCGCGAACTGGCCCGCCACCTGGTCGAAGTCCACGGCCAGCACGACGATCGCGGGCTGACCAACCCGCGCGGCCACCGCGCCTTGCTCGACCGCTATGCGCGCGGCGACGTTGCGGCGGTCGAAGCAGCGTGGCGCGATTGGCGCGCCGCGGACGAAGCGCTGACTGACGCACGAACCGCCGAACAGCGATCGTCTGACGACCGCGACTTGTGGCTGGCGCATCTCGAGGAACTGACCGCGCTCGCCCCGGTGGCGGGCGAGGAGGAGGAACTCGCCTCGGCCCGCTCCGACATGCAGAAGGGCGAGCGGCTGTCGGGCGATCTCGCCGAGTTGCGCCACTTGTGGGCCGGATCGGACTCGGCGCTGGCCAGCTTGCGTAGCGCGGCTCGGCGACTCGACCGGATCGCTACCGAGCACCCGCTGCTTTCCGAGGCTCTCGCGGCGCTCGACCGTTCGGTGATCGAGGCGGGCGAGGCCGAAGACAAGCTGGCCCGCGCCGCCGAAGCGCTGACCCACGATCCCGAACGCCTCGACCGGATCGAAACCCGGCTGTTCGAACTGCGCGCTGTCGCCCGCAAGCACGCTGTCCCGGTTGATTCACTGCCGCACACGGCCCGTGAATTGCGCGCGGCGCTGGATGCGGTGGCCGCGGGCGAAGAGCACGTCGCCGCACTCGAACTCGCCGCTAATGCTGCGCACCAGATCTACCGCGCGCATGCCGAAGCGCTCCACGCCAACCGGGTGACCGCGGCGATGCGGCTTGATGCGGCGGTGGCGGAGGAGCTGGCGCCGCTCAAGCTCGATGCCGCGCGGTTCCGCACCGCGATCAGCGAACTGCCCGAAGAGCGCTGGGGACCACACGGCATCGACACGGTAGAGTTCCTGATCGCGACCAATCCCGGGGCCGAGTTTGGCGCGCTGGCGAGGATCGCCAGCGGCGGCGAACTGAGCCGCTTCATCCTCGCGCTCAAGGTCGCGCTGGCCGAGGCGGGCGGGGCCGCGACGGTGATCTTCGACGAGATCGACCGCGGGGTGGGCGGCGCTGTAGCCAGTGCGATCGGTGAACGCCTCGCGCGACTCGCTTCCGGGGGGCAGTTGCTGGTCGTAACCCACAGCCCGCAAGTCGCCGCGCGGGGCGAAATTCATTACGTGATCGCCAAGTCGTCCGAAGGCATGGTCACCCGCACCGGCGTCGCCCGGCTCGACCCGGCGGGCCGCAAGGAGGAGATCGCGCGGATGCTGTCGGGTGCGGAAATTACGAGCGAGGCTCGCGCCCAGGCCGACCGCTTGCTGGAAAACGCATGATCGGCCACCCGCTCGACCGCCCCGTGTGGTCGTGCCTAACCGGCGCGCAGATGCTTCTGGCGCAGGGCGGGGATGGGGTGGTGCGGATTGATCCGGCATATGGGCCGTTCGCGGCAGCGCGCGATGTCAGCGCAAGGTCGCAAGCGGCCCTTGCAGCGCTGCTGCGAAGGCGGGACGATGCCATCGCGATCGTCGAACCCGAGGCTTGGCCCGTCCCTCCCGGCCTGCAAATCGAGCGGAGTGGAGAGTTACTTCAGATGGTCGCTCAGGTACCCATGCTCGGCGATGCCGATGATCCCCGCGTAGAACTGCTCGGCGAAGGCGACGCCGCCGAGATGGCCGCGCTGGCGCTCGCCACCGAACCCGGTCCATGGGCGCAGTACACTCACCGCTACGGCAACTTCTTCGGCATCCGCGTCGATGGGCGGCTCGCGTCGATGGCGGGCGAGCGGATGCGGCCTGATGGTTACGCAGAAGTCAGCGGCGTCTGCACCTGGCCCGAGTTCCGCGGGCAGGGCATGGCCGCAGCCCTGATCCGCAGGGTGATGCGCGGGTTCGTAGCGCGGGGCGACGTGCCGTTCCTTCACAGCTACTCGCACAATGCCGGAGCGATCCGGATCTACGAAGCGCTCGGCTTCCGCGCGCGGCGGACGATGGCGCTGACCGTGCTGGTGCGCGCATGACAACCGAAGCCGAAGCCGCCAACGAGCTGATGCGGCTCGCCAAAGCCATTGCACACCACGACCGGCGCTATCATGCCGAGGACGCGCCCGAGATTTCGGATGCGGAGTACGATGCGCTGGTGCGCCGTAACGCCGAGCTCGAAGCCGCGTTCCCGCACCTGGTCCGCGCCAACAGCCCAAACCGCAAGGTCGGGCACGAAGTGAGCGCTTCGCCGCTTTCCAAAGTGCAGCACGAAGTGAGGATGATGAGCCTCGACAACGCGTTTGCCGATGACGAGGTAGCGGAGTTTCTCGCACGGGTCCGGCGCTTCCTCAACCTGCCCGCTGACGCTGAGGTGGCGGTCACCGCGGAGGACAAGATCGACGGGCTGTCTTGCTCGCTGCGCTACGAGGAAGGGCGGCTGGTTCGCGCGGCGACGCGGGGTGATGGGATGGTCGGCGAAGATGTAACCGCCAACGTCGCGCACGTCACCGGAATCCCGCAAATGCTGCGCGGAAAGGCTCCTGCGCTGTTCGAAATTCGCGGCGAAGTTTACATGGCGAAACAGGACTTTACCGCACTCAATGCGGCGCAGCAAGAGCGCGGCGAGCGGCTGTTCGCGACCCCTCGTAATGCTGCGGCCGGATCGCTGCGGCAGAAGGACGCGAGCGTGACCGCGGCGCGGCCATTGCGTTTCCTCGCACACGGCTGGGGTGCGGCAAGCGAAGTACCGGCGGCGTCGCAAGTCGAGATGATGCGCCTGATCGAAGGGTGGGGGGTGCCAGTGTCCCCCGATCTGGTTCGATGCACCTCGCTTGAGCAGATGCTGCACCACTACCGCAGCATCGGTGAGCGTCGCGCCGCGCTGCCTTATGACATCGACGGGGTGGTGTACAAAGTCGACCGGCTCGACTGGCAGGCGCGGCTGGGCAGTGTGGGCAAGGCACCGCGCTGGGGGCTGGCGCACAAGTTTCCGGCCGAGCGCGCCGAGACCACGCTCGAAGCGATCGACGTCCAAGTCGGGCGCACGGGCAAGCTGACCCCCGTCGGACGTTTGTCCGGGGTCCTGGTGGGCGGGGTCACCGTGTTCAACGTGACGTTGCACAATCGCGACGAGATCGGGCGGCTGGGCCTGCGAATCGGCGATCGCATCATCATCCAGCGCGCTGGCGACGTGATCCCGCAAGTCGTCGAGAACCTGACCCGCGAGGTACCGCGCGAACCGTACTATTTTCCCGATCACTGCCCGCAATGCGCCAGCGAGGCGGTGGCCGAGGAGGGCGAGGTCGATGTGCGCTGCACCGGCGGACTGGTTTGCCCGGCGCAGCGCACCGAACGCCTGCGCCACTTCGTCAGCCGCGCCGCGCTCGACATCGAGGGGCTGGGCGAGAAGACCATCGCCGAGTTCTTCGCGTTGGGCTGGCTGGAGAACCCGGCTGACATATTCCGGCTCAAGGCGCGGCGCGCAGCAATCCTCGAGCGGGAAGGCTGGCAGGAAAAGTCTGTGGACAACCTGTTGGCGGCGATCGAGGCAAAGCGCGTGCCGGACGCCGCGAGGCTGCTGTTCGGGCTGGGTATCCGCCACGTCGGCGCGGTGACCGCGCGCGATCTGATGAAGCGCTTCGCTACACTGCCGCGGCTGCGCGAAGTCGCCGACCTGGCGCATGGCGGCGACGACGACGCCCGCGCGGAACTTCTCACCATCGACGGCGTCGGCCCGGTGGTGGTCGAGGCGCTGGGCGATTTCTTTCACGAACCGCACAACCGCGCGGTGTGGGACGATCTGCTCGGCGAACTCGATCCCCCGCCTTATGTGGTCGAAACAAGGGATAGTGCGGTCGCTGGCAAGACCGTCGTGTTTACCGGCAAGCTCGAAACGATGAGCCGCGACGAGGCCAAGGCGCAGGCCGAGCGGCTCGGCGCACGCAGTGCCGGGTCGGTCAGCGCGAAGACCGACCTGGTGGTGGCGGGGCCCGGGGCGGGAAGCAAGCTCAAGCAGGCCGCCGCGCTGGGGATCGAGGTGATCGACGAGGCAGAATGGGCAGCGATCGTCAGCGCAGCCGGGTGAACAAGCCTTCGCGTGGATGAGTTTTTTCCCCTAGATCAATGACATGATGTCGTTAACCAGACAAGACTAGTGCCAACCATCCTTGATGGAGGCGCACGTGTTCAATTTGTCGAAATTGCGCGAAGAGCACACAGAATTGGGTGCGATTGCCCGTCAATTCAGCGCGATCTGCGCGAGCGATTCACCACCGCCGCTATCCGTATTGGATGGGCTGCGTCGCGAACTGCAATCCAAGCTTTTCGCTCATCTGCAGACCGAGGATTGGGTGCTCTATCCAAGGCTGCTGGATAGCCCCGACCCTGCCGTCGTCGGAACCGCGCGGAGATTTAGCCACGAGATGGGCGGACTGGCGGCATCGTTTCTGAACTATGTGGAAAAGTGGAATACGAAGGCGATCACGGATAATTGGCGCGGTTACTGCAAAGATACGACTGAAATCACGACAGTCTTGATCGCTCGG
Source organism: Novosphingobium sp. (assembly GCA_030697365.1). Classification (GTDB taxonomy): domain Bacteria; phylum Pseudomonadota; class Alphaproteobacteria; order Sphingomonadales; family Sphingomonadaceae; genus Novosphingobium. Next base: position 53,068 of record JAUYQH010000127.1, read on the forward strand.
ATCAGTCGCGAAAACACTCAGCTATACCCGTTGCTCGAAAGACTTGATCGCGCTGCCTGAATGATCGGCAAGGGCATCGTTCGCGGAAGGCAGTCCGCTGCTCAGATCGCCATCACCAACTTGTCATCGGGTTGTGGCGCGGCAGCTTCGAACGATGGCAGAGGATCGAAGCCTTCCTCGGTCAGTTTCGTTTCGCCAAGTCCTTCAAGTTTGAAGTGGCCAAGGCGCTTTTCCTCGTCCGAGCGCCAGTTCTTGCTCATGTTCAACGCGCTGAGGAACAGGTCGCCGCGGCGTTCGAACAGCACGTGCGGGGCCAGGCGCATTTGGACGCCGTTGTACTCGGCCGTCACGGCGCGCTTCCGAGCAATCGCTTCGAACAGGACGAGGCGTGGATCGCCGCCCGGTTTGGATGAAATTTCATTGTGCATTGCAGCATAATGCACGTGTTGGACAGTTTCGCAACCATTACCGCGTCCTTTTCGCATCCACATCCGGGCGAAAGTCAATCCTCGAGGACCGGCACCCACTTCATCACGCCCCCCGCAAACGGGGTCCACCAGCCAGTCCTGATCCCCGCCGCAGCGAGCGTGTCGCTGGTCCACTGGTTGCAGGTGTTGGCGGCGGTGTAGCGGCCGCGCGATTCGTAGAATGCGTCGTAATCGTCATATCCGGGGTAGTGGCGCCGCGGCTCGCTGAGTGGACCGGGCGGGAGCATGGCCTCGATCCGCCGCGTTATCACCGCGTATTGCGCGGGTGTCACCCGCAGCGGGCGGATGTCGCTAGCGGGGGCGGGGCGGGCGTAGTGGGCCACGTGGACCAGTCCCTCGCCCCCGAAGCCCAGTATCCGGAGCACGGTCATCGGCGAAAGGTCGGCCCAGGTCGGGGTTTCGAGAAACACCTGCCGTTCACCCCAGCTCACCGAAACATGCGTATAGGGCCGCGCGGGATCGCCGATGTCGCGCAGCGGGAATGTCTCGCTCCAGTCCTTCTGAAGGGAGTATTTGGGCAGGACGAGTGCGGTGTGGACACCGTTGGTCTCGACGAAGATCGTGATGGCAGACGGGTCGCCCGGCGGAGGTTCGCGCCAGTCGCGGTTGCGCGGAATCGACGATCCGATCCACCCGGCGAGGAAGAACAGGCCGATGGCGAGCGCCAGCCATGCTGCGCCTGCGCGGACGATCCTCAGCGCGTGCGTCGCCTGCGCAGCCACAGTATGCTCCAGTCGCCGCGGACGATCCTCTTGGCGATGCGAAATCCCTCGCGCATTCCCGCCCGCCGCACCGCCGCCTCTTGCGTGGTGAGGAGACCGGCGAGCAGCAGGCTCCCCCCCGGCACGGTGGCGCGGGCAAAATCGGGCATGAGTTCAACCAGCGGCCCGGCGAGGATGTTGGCGATCAACAGATCGTAGGGTGCCCTTGCCTGGAGCAGCGGGTGGTCGAGCCCCGCAGCGATGGCCACCGCCACTTCGCCCGCGCGCCCTCCCAGCGCGATGCCGTTCAGTCGCGCATTTTCCGCGACCACCATGGCGCAGACCCGATCGATATCGCTCGCAGTCGCATAGGCGCGCGGCCACAGCGACAACGCGGCAAAAGCAAGCAGGCCGCTGCCGGTGCCGATGTCGGCGCAAGCGCGCACGGCCATTCCGCTGGCCTTCATCGC
>JAUYQH010000128.1 GCA_030697365.1 Novosphingobium sp.
TCGCCCCCACGCCGTTCTTCGGCAACAAGAACCGCGCCTTCTGGCAGCTTCAGGCGGCCGGGTGGGGCGGAGCTATGTTGCTGCGCGCGATGTCGAGCCTGGCCAACGCCCAGCCGCTGTCATTCCTCGTGCTTGTGCTGATTGCCTCGATCACCGGGTTTTCGATCTCGCTGATCCTGTCGGTCGTCTATCGCTATCTGATCAACCGCCGCCCGCTGGTCACCTGGGGGGTTACCGCGTTGGTCCTGCCCATTGCGGTCAGCCTTTATGCCTTCATCGACAGCTGGGTCATCGGGCTCTATCGCCCGGGCAGCGACACCAGCTTCACCCAGCTGTTCCTTGGAGTGTTCTATCTCGACCTGACGCTGCTCGGCGCGTGGTCGGCGCTGTATTACGCGATCAACTTCTTCCTCCAGGTCGAGGAGCAGAACGACCAGTTGCTCAGGTTGGAGAACCAGGCGACCAGCGCCCAGCTGGCGATGCTGCGCTACCAGCTCAACCCGCACTTCCTGTTCAACACGCTCAACTCGATCTCGACGCTGGTCCTGCTCAAGCAGACCGAGCCGGCCAACGCGATGCTCAGCCGGCTCTCCTCGTTCCTGCGCTACACGCTGATCAACGAGCCCACCGGCCGCGTGACGCTTGCGCAGGAAATCGAAACGCTCAAGCTCTACCTCGACATTGAACGGATGCGGTTCGAGGACCGGCTGCGCACCCGCTTCGACATTGCGGACGAGGCGCGCGAGGCGCTGCTGCCTTCGCTGTTGCTCCAGCCGCTGGTCGAAAACGCGATCAAGTATGCGGTGACCCCGCTGGAGGAAGGCGCCGAAATCACCGTCGCCGCGCATCTCGTCGGTCCAGTGCTGCGGATCACCGTGTCCGATACCGGGCCGGGATTGCAGGCGGCGCCCGAACCCGTACGGATAGCCGCGGTAAGCGCGGAGACCGGCGATCCGATTTCGACCGGGGTCGGGCTCGCCAACATTCGCGACAGACTGGCGCAAGCTTATGGCGAGGACCAACGCTTTGACATTCAGGATGCACCCGAGGGGGGCTTTGCGGTCGTGATCGAACTGCCCTTCGAACGGCGTGAGAAGCCCATCGCCGTTACCGCAGCCGTTCCGAGACTGGCTGCGACGGGTTGAGTCGAACGATCCGCGGGCCTAGGCTCCGTCCCGGCGGCAGGGGCGGTCTCCACCAACGAAGGATCGAAATGACCATCCGCACCATCCTTGTCGATGACGAGAAGCTGGCCATCCAGGGTCTCGAGCTCCGGCTGGCCAAGTATCCCGATGTCGATATCATCGATACCTGCTCCAACGGACGCGAAGCGATCCGCAAGATCAAGACCGGCAAACCCGATCTCGTCTTCCTCGACATTCAGATGCCCGGGTTCGACGGGTTCAGCGTGGTCAAGGGCGTGATGGAGATCGAGCCGCCGTTGTTCGTATTCGTGACCGCCTATTCCGAGCACGCGGTCAAGGCGTTCGAGGCCAACGCAGTCGACTACCTACTCAAGCCCGTCGACGACGACCGCCTCGCCGACGCGCTCGACCGGGCGCGCACACGGATGAGCGAAAAGCGCGGGTTGGAGGAAGCCGAGAAGCTCAAGGTCGTGCTCGCCGAAGTCGCCCCCGATGCGATGGACGCGATGCCCGACGAAGAGGAGGCCGCGGGCCGCTTCGAAAAGCTGATCAACATCAAGGATCGCGGCCAGATCTTCCGCGTCGACGTCGATTCGATCGAGCACATCGAAGCCGCGGGCGACTATATGTGCATCTACACCGGCGACAACTCGCTGATCCTGCGCGAGACGATGAAGGACCTCGAGCGCCGCCTGGATCCGCGGGTGTTCCAGCGGGTCCACCGCTCGACCATCGTCAACCTGAACCAGGTGCGACAGGTCAAGCCGCACACCAACGGCGAGTGCTTCCTGGTGCTCGATTCGGGGGCGCAAGTGAAAGTCTCGCGTTCGTACCGCGACGTGGTCGCGCGGTTCGTCCACTAGGGTGTTCACCCTCCCCGGCTTCGACCTTCACGCTTTCGTCGCCGCCACGCTCGCCGAGGATCTCGGCGGGGGGCTTCCCGGCGGGGGGCACGACGTGACCAGCGAGAGCGTGATCCCTGCCGACGCGCGGTTCTCGGGCGTGATGGACAGCCGTGATGCGATCGTCGTGTGCGGGCTGCCGATAGCCGCGGCGTTCTTCCGCGCGCTCGACCCGGCGATGAGGATCGAGGTTCTCGTCGAAGAGGGCGCAGAGGTTCCCGCCGGGTCCGACCTGATGCGGCTCGAAGGCAATGCCCGGGCGATGCTCACCGCCGAACGCAGCGCGCTCAACACCGTTCAGCACCTCTCGGGCGTCGCGACGATGACCCGCGGCTATGTCGAGGCGATGCGCGGGAACGCCACCCTGCTCGATACCCGCAAGACCATCCCCGGCCTGCGCCATCTGGAAAAGTACGCGACGCGCACTGGCGGGGCGCAGAACCACCGCATGGGCCTGTGGGATGCGGCGATGATCAAGGACAACCACGTCCTCGTCGCGGGCGGGGTGGCCGAGGCCGTGCGCCGGGCCAGCGGTGCGGGGGTTGCCGAGATTATCTGCGAGGTCGACCGGATCGACCAGATCGCGCCCGCGCTCGATGCTGGTGCAACGCGGCTGCTGCTCGACAACATGGATGTGGCGACGCTCAAGGCAGCAGTGTCGCTGGTCGCGGGGCGAGTCCCCACCGAGGCCAGCGGCGGGGTCCGGCTCGACACGATCGGTGCGATCGCCGCCAGCGGCGTGACCTACGTATCGGTCGGCCGCCTGACCCAGAGCGCCCCGGCGGCGGACATCGGGCTCGACTTCACCCCGCTTTAGACTGGGTCAAGCTTGCGTTCGGGCTACCTGGCGCTAGCTTGCCGCACGGAACAACCGGGGGAAGCCAGATGCGTCCACAATCGATCGAACTGTTCGAAAAAGTCTATCTCGGCGCGATCGTGATCGGGCTGGTCAATACCGTGCTCAGCTGGAGCCAGGTCGATGCGATGCTCGCCGACCCGCGGATGCAGGCGGCGGGCCTGGGCACCGGCACGCTGGTGTTCGGGTTGATCATCGGAATCCTGATACCGCTGCTGTTGTGGTACTTCATCGCTCGCCGGGCGAGCAACATCGCCAAGTGGATCTATGTGGTGCTTACCGCGCTGAGCTTGTTCGGCTTTCTCAGCGCGCTCGCCAACCCGATGGTGCCCAAGGGACTGGTCACGGTACTCGGCGCTGCCGCAACCGGTCTCCAGATCTATGGGGCTTGGCTATTGTTCCGCCCCGACGCGGCGGCTTGGCTCGACAGCAAGGGTGCCGATGGGCCGGGCGATCCCAAGACTTTCGATTAGGGTCGGCACATGGCTGGCATTGGCGGCCGCCGCGCCGTGGCCGACGCTGGCCGCGGCGCAGGCCTATCAGTGCCGCATTCCTGCCAGCGTATCCGCAGCGCGGCCCGTGGTTCCCAACGGAGCGGCCCAACGCACCGCAATCACCGGCTACACGCTGGCGCTGAGCTGGTCGCCCGAATACTGCCGCGGCCGGGAGCGCAATCCGAAGGATCGCCTGCAATGCTCGGGTACGGCGGGGCGCTTCGGGTTCATCGTTCACGGCTTGTGGCCCGAGGGCTCGGGCCGCTCGCCACAGTGGTGCCGCGCGGTTCCCGCGCCCCCGCCAGGGGTGATCCGCGGGCAACTGTGCCGGACCCCCGCGGTCCAACTCCTCGCGCACGAATGGGCCAAGCACGGCAGCTGCATGGCGCGCGATGCGGCGGGCTATTTCCGGGTCGCCAACATCGTTGCCGATTCGCTGCGCTATCCCGCGATGGAAACGCTCAGCCGCGATCGGGCCCTGACCGCGGGCAAATTGCGCGAAGAGCTCGCTGCCGCCAACCTCGGGCGTCCAGCGGACAGCTTCGGGCTGGTTGTGAACGAACGCGGCTGGCTGCGCGAGATCAGGGTGTGCCTGAACCGCCAGTTTCGCCCGGCGCGTTGCCGGGCCGGTCAGGCGGGTCCGCGTGACGCGGCCGGGTTGAAGATCTGGCGGGGGCTTTAGCGCCGGTCCGCGAAGAAACCCCGCAAAAGCGCCGCCGCCTCGGCCTCGCCCATGCCCGCATAGACTTCGGGCCGGTGCAGGCACTGGTCCTGTGCGAACACGCGCGCGCCGTGTTCGACCGCGCCGCCCTTGGCGTCGGGTGCGGCGTAATAGAGCCGGGCGATCCGGGCATGGGCGATGGCGCCCGCGCACATCGTGCATGGTTCCAGCGTGACCCACAGCTCGCAACCGTCGAGCCGCTCGGTGCCGAGCACCTTGGCGGCGGCCCGAATCGCGAGCAGCTCGGCGTGCGCGGTCGGATCTGAAAGTGAGCGCGGGGCGTTGTGCGCAGCAGCGATCACCGCCCCGTCGCGGACGATCACCGCGCCGACCGGCACTTCGCCGGCGAGCGCGCCGGCGCGGGCCTGGTCCAGCGCAGTGCGCATCGGCAGGGGCAGCGGCCAGGTCTTCATCGCCGCGCGCTATCCCGCGCGACCTTGACCGCCAAGAGGTGAATCGCTATGCGCCGCGCTTTCCAGCCAAAACCGCTTTATTTTGAGAGTCTCAAGCCATGTCGCGCATCTGTGAACTGACCGGTAAAGGTCGTCAGGTCGGCCACAATGTCAGCCACGCCAACAACAAGACCAAGCGCGTGTTCCTGCCCAACCTGCAGAACGTCACGCTGATGAGCGAGAAGCTGGATCGCAGCTACAAATTCCGCGTCTCGGCGCACGGGCTGCGCTCGGTCGAGCATGTCGGCGGGCTCGACAACTGGCTGGTCAAGACCTCGGACGAAAAGCTCAGCACCACCGCGCTCAAGGTCAAGCGCGAACTGGTCAAGGCGGCCAAGGCTGCGGCCTGACAGCCGCGGCTCGGCCGGCCGCTCCGCGGTTTGCTGAAACCCTACATCGAATGGCCGCATCGGCGCAGCGCGGTTGACGTGGCTGCGCGCGGCGGGGCATGAAGGCCTCGACCCCGCTGGGGCAGAGAGGCCGTCGCCAACATGAAATTCGCCATCGCAACGCTGACCCTCGCCGCAACCGCCGCTTTGGCGGGCGCCGTCCCGGCTAATGCCAAGGACAAGCCCGAAATCACCGCGCCGCCCGCAATTTACCAAGCGGTGGTCGATTGCCGGACGATCGGCGACGCCGCGCAGCGCCTTGCCTGCTTCGATCGCACCGTGGGCGAAATGGCTACTGCGACGACGCAAAAGGATCTCGTGATTCTCGACCGCGAATCAATGCGCGAGACCCGCAAGGGCCTGTTCGGCTTCACCTTGCCCAAGCTCAAGCTGTTCGGCGGCAACGACGAGGGCGACAAAGAAGAGATCACCCAGATCGACAGCACGATCACCGGCCTGCGCACCGCCGCCGATGGTTTCATGATCTACACCATCGCCGACGGGGCGAAGTGGAAACAGACCGAGGGGCGGACGCCCTTTCCCAAGATTGGTCAGCCAATCCGGATCAAGAAGGCCGCGCTGGGCAGTTACATGGCCAACGTCAACAACCGCCCTGCGGTGCGGGTGATGCGCCTGCCGTGAGACATCCGGCTATTGCCGGGACTTGGTTAAGGCCCCTCACCTTCCGTTGTTGTAATTCTTTGACATGTCGTCGACGAAGTTGCGGGCATTTCGGTTGCCCAACTCCTCGACCCGTTGCCACGAGGCATTTGTCCGGCATGCCGCGCGCTTCTTGACCAGCGATCCGATAACCACGGTTTTAACGCAGCGGATATATTCGGGATCGTTGGGCTTCAGATTGGCATTGTGAGCCCGGACGTCCGACGAACTGATGATCAGCGGCCCTTCAAGAGGGAGCGGAGCGCTGGTGACAACCCCCGAAGCCGCCTGCGATAGCGCCAAGACGAACCATACGGTCGACATAGGTTGTTTCCTGACAAGGCTTTAACGGCCAAACTGTAAATGTTGGGCGCTGCGCTGGCAACAAATTCCCGGTCGCCTACCCTCACAGCGCGGCGTCGGCGGCGGCGAAATAGGTGATCACGGCCTCGCGTTCGCGCTCACTGAGGTGCGGGTTCCAGGTATCGACGATCAACACCGCGCGACGGCGATCGCTGCGGTTCCAGGCCTCGTGTTCGATCGTGTCGTCGAACGCGAAGGCCTTACCCTCGACCCATTCGCGCGTCTCGCCGCCCACCCGGAAGCCGCAGGCGGGCGGCACGTCCAGCGCCAGATGGACGATCGCGCGAGTGTTGGTCACCCCGGTATGCGGGGGGATGACTTTGCCCGGCCGCAGCAGCGAGAAGAACGCGTTGGGCGCACGGCCCGGGATTCGCTGGAGCGGCAGGCTTTCGAGGAGCGCAGCGGTTTGGGGGCAGCGCTCGATGATCGGCAAGTTGGGAACGCCGTACTCCCAAAGAAAGCAGGCGCCCCAGTCGAGCGAACCGTCGAGTTCGCTCCACACGTTGTCCGGGGTTCCCTCGTCCATCCTGACGTAAGGCCTGAGCACCTCGTCGCCTGCGGCAAGCAGGGCATTGAGTTCGCTGCGGATCGCCACTGTGCCTGCCTCGAGTTCGGCGAACCAGCCGAAGTGGTGGCAGTCGAAGAATTCATCCGCGGGCAGGAAGGGATAGAACACACCCGCGCAGTGGTTGCTAAAAGCGGTCCGCCGGCCCAGCGCCAGATCGACGAACGCCCGCGTCCTGCGCGCCTCGGTTTCGTCAAGCTGGGCTGCGAGGGGGGCCAGCGCAGCGCGGCTGGCGGCATCGAGCCGGTCTCGCAACGCAGCGACATAGGCCTGACCATCGGCCAGTTCGGCGGCCAGTGCCGGTGGCGGCTCGGGCATGGCCTGCGCCATTTGCAACACCCCCGACCAGGCCGTCATCGCGGATAGTTCCTCGCCCAACCGCTCGAGCAGCTGCGCCATGCGCAGCAGCGCGGCAAAGTCGGTTCGATCGAGGGCGAGCGCCCGGTCGAGTGCCGCGCGTTCGCTGGCCGCGTCGCCGCGCAGTCGGTGAGCATGGGCCAGGTTGCGCCACAGTGGCCCGGCCTGCGGATCGGCCGCAGTAGCCGACGCGAATGCGGCGACCGCAGCCGGGCCATCACTCGCGCGCAGGGCGGCCAGGCCTTGCGCGTTGGCCTGCTGCGCGATCTGGCGATCCTCTTCGTTCATGGCCACGCGATAAGTCGCGCCGGGCATGCGGGCAAGCATTGCGAGCATTGCCCATGCCGCCTAGATCGTAGTCGATGAGCGGATCGCGCGCCCTGGCCGACGCCGAATGGCTGGCGCACCGCTATGTCGAGAGCGAAGACCGGGTCCGGTTCGCCCACGTGCCGCGAGAGCGTCATGCCGCGGAGCCGTTCCTCACCGATTCGTGCCTCGGCGAATTGGGCGCGACGCCCGAACTGGCTGCCGAAACCTGCCTGCAACGCTGCGCGCCGGGTCCGCTGCATTTCCTGTTCCACTCGGCGTTCTGCGGCTCGACGATGCTGACGCGCGCGCTGGATCGGCCCGGCGTGGCGATGGGGTTGAGCGAGCCGGTGATCCTCAACGATGTAGTCGGACTCCGCCGCCGCGGAGGCGAGCGGCGTGCAGTGGCCCGGGTGGCCGACCTCGCAACCCGCTTGCTGGCCCGGCCGTTCGCTCCGGGCGAGGCGGTGATCGTCAAGCCCTCGAACGTCGTCAATCCATTGGCGGAACTGCTGCTGGCGCTGCGCAGCGAAGCGCGCGCGGTGTTTCTTTACGCCCCGCTCGAAACCTTCCTGATCTCGGTGGCGCGCAAGGGACTGGACTGCCGGCTGTGGGTCCGCGAACTGGCCGACGGCTATCTGACCGAACAGTACTTCGGCCCGCTCGGGCTGGCCCCACACGACATGTTTCGCCAGACCGATCTCCAGATCGCCGCGTCAGGTTGGCTTGCCCAGCACGCGCACTTCGCAAGCCTGGCAGAGAAGCTTGGGCCCGATCGGTTGCGCACGCTCGACGCCGACAGGTTGAGCGCCGATCCGCAGGCCGCCCTCGCGGCCGCGGCGCGCCATTACGGGCTGGCGCTCGATCCACAGGCCGTAGCGATGATCGCCGCCGGGCCCGCCTTCACCCGCCACTCAAAATCTGGGGCGGCCTATTCGGCCCAGTCGCGGAGCGACGACTATGCCGCTGCACGCGCAGCCCATGGCGACGAAATCGGCAAGGTCGTGATCTGGGCGGAGGCGGTGGCGGCGAACGCGGGGATCGCGCTGACCCCGCCCAATGCGCTGCTCGACTGAGCGGGTTTCAGGCTGCCTGGCCGGTCATCTCGCGACCGCACAAAAAAAAGGGGCGGGCATCGCTGCCCGCCCCCGATCTGTAGGCCTAAGTGGCCGGTATTGTACTAGAACTTGAGCTTGACCGTCGCGGCATAGCGCCGACCGACCGAGTCGTATGTCGACGGGAAGGTGTTGCCAGAGTTGAAGGTCGTCGAGCCGGCGTTGTTGCCGGTCAGCGGAGGCTTCTTGTCGAGCAGGTTCTGCGCCGAGACGGTGAAGGTGATGTTGTCGCTCGCCTGCCAACGGACTGACAGATCGAAGTAGTCGTAGGCGTTGATCTTGCCGAAATCGACCGTGCGCCCACCGACGCCCAGAATGTTGGCGCCAATTGTTCCGGCGAAGAACGGACCTGAGTCGATCACGTCGAGCGGCTCCTGGACGAAGCTGTCGATGTGGCGCCACAGCAGCGAGACATCGGTGTCGCCGAAGAACGACAGCGTTGTCCGCAGCGACCATTGCAACTCCGGCTGCAGCGAGCCGCAGTTGGTGCTGATGAAGCCGGTGCATTCGCGATTGACCGAAACGGGGCTGGCCACGAACGCATTGAACTTCGAATTGAGGGTGTAGTTGCCGTTGAACCCCATCGACAGATCGATGTCGTTGGTCAGCCCGGTGCGATAGTTTATCGCAACGTCGATACCGTCGGTTTCGAGCGAACCCGAGTTGGACAGCGTCTGCGGCAGACCGGTCGAAGTGTTCGGATCGCCGCTCAGGCCGCCCGAGAGCGGATCGCGACGAATGCTCGTGCATTCGACCGTCGTCGAGGCACCCGCAGCCGGACTGAATCCGCCTGCACCGAAGCACGCCGCGATGACGTCACCGGGGGTCGGGGCCGACAGAGCCTTCTTGATCTTGATGTTGTAGTAATCGACCGTTGCCGAGAAGCCCGGAATGAAAGTGGGACGGAAGACTGCACCGATCGTGTAGCTGTTCGACGTTTCAGGCCTGGCGTTGATGTTGCCGCCGCCGGTCGACAACACCTGACCCGAAATCGGCTCTGGAATGGTGTTGATGTTGCTGGCGGTGGCGCCCTGCGCCAGGCATACCGCGCGCAGCTCGCCCGACGGGCCACCGGCCGGACGCCCCGGAAGCACCATACCATCGGTATTGAGCGTGGCGCACGGATCGACACCAAGGTTGGTCAGGCCCGTATTCACCGGCGCGAAGAGTTCGCCGATGTTTGGCGCGCGCACCGCACGGGCATAGTTGCCGCGGATCGCCAGCCCCTCAAACGGCTCCCACGTGCCGCCCGCCTTGTAGGTTGTCGTGTTGTAGCTGGGGTTACCCGGAGCATCGACCTTGTAATCCGAGTAGCGGACGCCGCCCTCGATCGTCAGGTTATTGAAGAAGGGCTTGTCGCTGACGAGGGGGATCACAACTTCGCCGACGGCTTCGTAAACGTCATAGCCGCCTTCGATGTTTGGCGTGGCACCACCAGCACCGCCAAGATCGCCCGACTGCGCAAGCGTGTCCGCACCTTGTTGCGCGGTGTACTTGCGATACTCGCCGCCGATGGCGAACGCGATCGGATCATCGGCCCAAGGGCTGCTGAAACCTAGATCGCCGTCGATCGTGGCTCGTGCCTGCGCCAGCGAAGTCTTTGTGAAGCTCGCACTTTCCTCGACGAGAAAGTCCACGGCCTCGGGAGAGAGGTTGCCGAAGACGTTTGCGGGAACGCAACCATTCGCCGTGTTCTGGCAGACGGCTGCGCCGGTCGCATCGCGCGTCGTCAGCAGAGACTGGCGGAAGCGCGAATTGAGCGTGTAACCCTTGATCGTCTGGCGGTTCTCGCTCTCGCCATAGGCCCCCGAAACGTCCCAATTGACCGTATCGGTAATCGCACCGCGCGCGCCGATCCGATAGTCGAAAACCGTGCTGACGTAATTGCTGATGCGCGGGCCGGCCTCAATCGCACGACGCGCCAGCAACGTCTGCGGGTTGCCGTTAAAGCCCTCGCCAGGATCGACGGTTCCGTTATTGTCTACGTCGAACGGAACGAAGCCGCCCCTGCCGACTTCGCGATAGGCCGCGCTGCCGGGAAGCGCCGTCGCCGCCGCTGCGCACTCGGCCGGAGAGAAACGCGGCGTATAAATGTCCGGCCGCGGGTTCACGTCGAACGCGCAGAACTGGTTGCGCTGCGTGGCGGAAAGGAACGGGTTGTTGAGCGAAAGGTTCACGCCGATGCCGAACGCGCCCGACGGGGCGATGATGGTATCGACCGTGTTCTTCGAGAACAGCCCCCGCGTATAGACTTCGACCGCGTCCGAAACTTCGTATTGCGCCTGCCCGAACATGTTGAAACGCTCGAACGGCGTCTGGAACACGTTGAACGGGTTGAAGTTGAAGCTCGCGAAGTTGTTCACGAACTGTCCGGCGTCGATATTGGTCTGGCGCTGCGCCCCATTTGTCGCGCCGCCCGGATTTGGCGCATAGATTGGCGAGCCGACAGGGAGTGGCCTCCCCATAGCGTCTGTATCACCCGCGACCGAGCGGCGGACGAAAACCGATTCGGGCGACATATTTGGAACGCCGGCAGCCGTCAGTCCACGCGTGCCCGTGAAGCGCGACGGGAAGGCAGTGCCCGAACCCAGCGCCGTACCGCTGAAAGTCTCGATGGTGGTCAGTGAAACGTCGCGCTTGCCCTGGAAAACCGGATCGGCTTCCTGGTAGCCGAGCGACAAGACCGCGTTGCCGCGACCGTCGTCGAAGTTCGCGCCGACCGTCAGGTCGACGCGGAAGACATTGCCGTCACCCTCTTCGGTGATCTGCTGAGAAGCCTGGAGTTCGGCGCCCGCGAAATCCCGCTTGGTGACGAAGTTGACCACACCCGAAATCGCGTCGGCACCGTAAGTGGTCGAAGCGCCGCCCGTCAGGACGTCGACGCTCCCGATCAGCGCGAGCGGTATGTTGTTGAGATCGACGCGGCCCTGAAAATCGGCCGGCACGATGCGGTTGCCGTCGAGCAGCACAATGTTGCGGTTCGAACCGAGCCCGCGCAGGTTGACGTAGGACGAGCCGCCGTTGCCGTTGTTGACCGCCGAGCCGATGCTGGGGACGACGCCGGGGATGTCGCGCAGAATCTCCTCCGCGACGTTCGACTGGAGCAGCTCGATTTCATCGGCCGTGGTCGCGTTGACCGGAGCCGAGCGTTCGAGGTTCGGGTTGCGGATCAGCGTGCCGGTGACGACGATCGTGCTTTCCGGAGCGGTTTCCGCATCCGATGTCTGCGCGTCCTGCGCGAAGGCGGGGGTGACGGCGAGCAGCGCGGCGGCGCTGCCGGCAAGGCAGGTGGCGCTGGCGAGAAGCGATTTCTTTAAAGTGGTCTTCACCGGTGAGTCCCTCTGTTCCGGGTCCCGCAGCGTTTGCGGGACGATTTCCCTGTCCGCTGGCTCAGCGCGACGCGCGACTGAAACATGCGAACGGTAGATGGGGGCCGAAATGACCGATGGCGGCGGCGCGTTCAAAGGAATTGCGCGAAGTCTCGGCTTTTCCAATCGTGCTGTTGCACAGTTATCACAGGGTAGTTGCAACCGCGTAATATTGTTTCACTTGCAAGCTGTTGGGCGTAATTTAGCGCCCCTCCCATTTTCAGCGCGTCGGCATCGGTCCGGCGAACAGGAGAGGATCGAGCCGCGCTTCGCGCCACTTGAGAGACCAGTGGAGGTGCGGGCCGGTGGCGCGCCCGGTCATCCCGATCGTTCCGATCGCCTGGCCGCGGCGGACGGTCTCACCGGTCTTTACCAACAGCTTCGCGGAATGCAGGAACGCGCTGTTGAGACCATTGCCGTGGTCGATCATCAGCAGGTTGCCTTCCAGAGTGAACGGCGCTTCGGCGGCGAGGATCACCACCCCGTCGGCGGGGGCGACATAAGGGCTGCCGCTTTGCCCGGTCGAAACATCGACGCCCGAATGATAGCTTCCGGGGGTGCCGCGATAGATCCGCTGCGCGCCGAACCGCCCCGAGATGCGCCCGAATGCCGGCCACACGAAATCCTGCCGCCAGCCCTGGCTGCCGCTAACGATCCGCCGTGCGGCACCGATCCGCGCCAGCTCTATCTTGCGCAGGCGCTGGTACTCGGCGCTGGGCAGTGCTGGCCGCGGCGACACCGCGACGTGCTCGACCTGCCAGGCGCGCGGGGCGATGGCGAGTGTGGCGGAAATACTGCGTCCGTCGCCAAGTCGCGCGACCAGCGTCGCCACGGGGCCGGCATCGCGATCAAAGGCCACCAGAAAGCGGCCATCGGGGGCGATTTCGACGGGAGCGCCGTCGAGGGTCAGCGCCACGGTCCCGCGCGGCACGTCGCCCCTTATCCAGCCGCCCTGGGTGAGTTCGCCCGCATAGGCGAACGCTGTCGGGCCGCGAACGGCAGCCTGCCGGACACCTGGTGACGGGGCCGTGCGTGGCGGCGGTGCAACCGCAACCGCGGTTTCGTCGCCGCGACGCTCTCCCCCGGTCGAACAGGCGCTTGCGGCCAGCGCCAGCACCGCAGCCAGGCGCTTCACGCGCCTTCGAGTGCGCGGCGGGTCGAAAGTTCGGCGCTGGCGTAAGGCTCCTGCCGGGTCACGCTCCAGTAGCGCAGCATATCGAGCGCGATACGCTCGCCGCTGACCGCGCACCTGACGTGATCGCCCGGGCTCAGCACGCGGAACCCATTGGGCTGGTAATGGAGGCGCGCCTCACGGTCGCGGGGGGACATCAGCATGGCGGCAGCTTACCAACCCCGGCGCGTCAAAGCAATTTGGGCTGTTCGGTCGGTAGGATCCGCCGGCGAGCCGGCGCGCGCGGCGCTGGCGGTGCGGCATCGGTTGTGACGTCGAGCGTACCGTCGTGGAAGTGCAGCGTCAGACGCGCTTCGCGCGCCGCCGCGGCGCGGCTCGGCACCAGCGCGTGGCCCGGCGCGCTGACCCGGGCATAGCCGCGCGTCAGCGGGGCGTCGGGGCTGAGCTGGCGGTGGAGGCGGGCGAGACCCGCCAGCCGCTCCGCCGCGCGCAGGCCCCTTTGCTCGAGCAGCGCCGGGCGTAGCGCGCCGCCGCGCTGGGCGAGCGCGACGCGGGCGAGTTCGGTGCGATGGATCAGGCTGCGCTTGAGCCGCTCGGCGAGATCGTCGAGACGTTGCGCGCGCTGGGCGAACAGCGCCTGCGGCTGCGGCAAACGCTGGGCGCGCGCCGCCAGCCGCTCGCCCGCCAGCGCCAGCGCGCGCAATTGGCCGCGGCGTTTGCGCAAGACCAGTTGGGCAATCTGGTCGATCAGGTCGGCAAGGACCGGCACCGCCAGTTCGGCCGCGGCGGAGGGAGTGGGCGCGCGCAAGTCCGCTGCGAAATCGGCGAGCGTGGTGTCGGTCTCGTGCCCGACCGCCGAGATCACGGGAATCGTGCAGTCGGCGATGGCGCGGACCACGGTTTCCTCGTTGAACGCCCACAAGTCCTCGATCGAGCCGCCGCCCCGCGCGACAATCACCAGATCGGGGCGGGGGATCGCGCCGCCCTCGGCCAGCGCGGAGAACCCGCGCACCGCCGCCGCGACCTGAGCCGCGGCGTCCTGACCCTGGACCAGCACCGGCCAGACCAGCACCCGGCTCGGAAAGCGGTCGGCAAGGCGGTGAAGGATGTCGCGGATCACTGCGCCGGTGGGCGAGGTGACCACGCCGATGACGCGCGGCAGGAACGGCAGCGCGCGCTTGCGCTCGGGAGCGAACAGCCCCTCGGCCTCGAGCCGCGCCTTGAGCTTGGCCAGCAGCGCGAGCAGCGCGCCTTCGCCCGCGATCTCCATCCGCTCGATCACGATCTGGTAGGTCGAGCGTCCCGGATACGTCGTCAGTTTGCCGCTGGCGACGACCTCGACCCCGTCCTCTGGGACGAACGCCAACCGCTGCGCGGCGCCGCGCCACATCACCCCATCGATCCGCGCGCCTTCGTCCTTGAGACTGCAATAGAAGTGGCCCGAAGCGGCGCGCTTGACCCCCGAAAGCTCTCCGCGCAGGCGGACGAAGCCGAAGCGATCCTCGACCGCGCGCTTGAGCTGCGCCGACAATTCCGAGACGCTGAGCGGCTCGGCGTTGTCGCCCGCACGACTGGAGGCTAGGAGCGCGCCGTCGCGATCGTCGTCGAACTGGGAATCGTCCATGAATATCCTGCTGATCGGATCGGGCGGGCGCGAACATGCGCTGGCGTGGAAGCTCGCGCAATCGCCGCTGTGCGACACGCTCTATGCCGCGCCGGGCAATCCCGGAATAGCGCAACACGCGCAACTCGTCGCGCTCGACCCGGTCGATCATGGCGCGATGATCACTTTCTGCGCGACGCAGCGGATCGGGCTGGTGGTGATCGGTCCCGAAGCGCCGCTGGTCGACGGGCTTGCCGATTCGCTGCGCGGGGCCGGCATCGCCGTGTTCGGCCCCTCGCGCGCGGCGGCGCAACTCGAAGGCTCGAAGGGGTTCACCAAGGACTTGTGCGCGCGCGCCGGGATTCCGACCGCACGCTATGACCGCGCGACCTCGCTCCACGCCGCGCGAGCCGCGCTCGACGGCCACGAACTGCCGGTGGTGATCAAGGCCGATGGCCTCGCCGCGGGCAAAGGCGTGGTCATCGCCGAAACCCGCGCCGAGGCCGAAGCCGCTCTGGACGATATGTTCGACGGGCAGTTCGGCGAGGCAGGAGCCGAAGTGGTGATCGAGGAGTTTCTCGAGGGAGAGGAGGCGAGCTTCTTCGCGCTGACCGACGGGGCGACGATTCTCCCGTTCGGTTCGGCGCAGGACCACAAGCGCGTCGGCGAAGGCGATACCGGCCCCAACACCGGCGGGATGGGCGCCTACAGCCCGGCGCGGGTACTGACCCCGCTGCTTCAGGGAGAGGCGATCGAGCGCATCGTCGCGCCCACCGTGCGCGCGATGAAAGAAGCGGGCATGCCTTATTCGGGGGTGCTCTACGCGGGGCTGATGCTGACCCGCGACGGCCCCAAGCTGATCGAATACAACGCCCGCTTCGGCGATCCCGAATGCCAGGTGCTGATGTTGCGGCTCAAGGACGACCTGGCCGAACTGCTCCTCGCCTGTGCAGAGAACCGTTTGGCCGGGTGTGCACCGCCGCGCTTTTCGCCCGACACCGCGCTAACCGTGGTGATGGCCGCGAATGGCTACCCCCAGACCCCGGCCAAAGGCGGGCGGATCGACGGGTTAGCGGCGGCCGAAGCAACGGGGGCCAAGATCTTCCACGCGGGGACCGCGAACCGTGACGGAGTGCTGGTCGCCAACGGGGGACGCGTTCTCAACGTCACGGCGCTTGGCGCCAACGTGCGGGACTCCCGGGACCACGCCTATCGCGCCGTTGATGCGATCGACTTCGCCGAGGGATTTTGCCGCCGCGACATCGGCTGGCGTGAAGTGAAGCGCGAGGCCGCGCCCGCGGCGTAGCGCCTAATGCACCGGCGGGTCGTGCGCCGGTACGGTCCTGACCGGCGCAACCGGATCCTCCGGCTGGCGCGGGGGCAAGGCGTTTTCGGGAACCTGGCCGATCTGCATCGCCGGGGTCGGCACGGCTTCGAGATTGCGCACGGTGACCGCGATCCCGGCATCCGTCAGCGTCAACTGGTTGAAGCTGGGCGGAGTCGACCGAATCCGCTTCGACAGCGTGCCCGCGCCGATCATCCGCAGCTTCCCCGCCGGGGTCGGCTGGTCGATGTCGAACGCGTCGTGGACGTGCCCGGTGAGGATCGCGAGGACGTTGCGCTCGGCAAGAGCGGCCATTGCCGCCTCGCCGTTGATCGTCAGGCGCTTGCCACGCGGATCGCGCTCGGTCAGCGGGTGGTGTGCGGTGACGAGTGCGCGGGTCCCGCTCGGCAATGCGTCGATCGCCGCCAGTGTCTGGCGCAGCGCTGCCCCGGTCACCCAGCCGTTCGACCATGGAAAGCGCCACTGCGCGCGGGTCGCGGTCTTGAGCGGAACGATCGCCACGCCGGGCAGGTTGAGCTGCATCTCAAGCAGCGCCTTGATCGAACGGAACCGGCGATAGGGATCGACGAACCGCTCGATCAGGTTGAAATAGGGCATGTCGTGGTTGCCCACCTCGACGGTGACCGGAGGGCCCAGCGACGAGATCCAGCGGCAGGCGGCGGCGAATTCGCGGTGCCGGGCGCGCATCGTCAGGTCGCCGGTGATGCAGATCGCGGCAGGCTTCTCCTCGGCGATGCAGCGCTCGACCCAGGCGAGCGCGGCGCGATCCTCCAGCCCGAAGTGGATGTCGCTGAGGTGAAAGAGAACGGTTTTGGGCGTGGTCACGATGGCGGGGGATGGCCGCTCGTCGACAGAAACTCAACCGCGCACTTTAGAATTTCGAACCGCTCCTGAACTCCGCCAGTCATCCGCTCGCCGTCAATCATCAATTCGATCGGCTCGTCTGATTCACAAATGATGGCGGGATGACTGCTGCCCAGTTCGTCGTGCGGACCCTCGCGAAAATCACGCCGCAACAGCGCCAGGCCTTGCTTCGCATAGTCGGCCATCGTTTCCGCGCCATAGCCATCGACGATCATCTTTTCGCCCACGGGATGGACCAGCACCGCCGGGTAGCCCTCCGGCCTACCCAGCACCGGCTCGACAACCCGGACGGGGGCGCCGCCGGCGCTTTGCCCGATGGCTTCGCCAAGGCTTGCCGCCATTTCGCCAAGGTCGCCTTCGCGCATCGCCTCGCGCACGTCCGACCACTTTGCGCCCGGCCCCGCGAGCACTTCGCACAGCGCATCGCCCTGACTTGAACGGATCAGGTGGCGTTCGACTGGCGCGGTGCGGCTCTCGCCCATGGCCGCGACAATTCCGGCCGCATCCACGTCGCCGTGGAGCGCTTTGGCCAGCAGGTTCTGGGTCCCGCCCGGAAGCACGAGGACACGGCCGGCCCAGCCATAAAGTTCGGTAACCACGCCGTTGACCGTCCCGTCGCCGGTATAGATCGCCAGCAAGTCCACCCCGGCGGCTTCGAGCGATGCCCGATCGGGCGGGGCTTCGTCGGGGATGGTCGCGATATGGTCGATCGGCAGTCCCGCGGCGG
>JAUYQH010000151.1 GCA_030697365.1 Novosphingobium sp.
GTTGACGAGGGGCTTGCCGGGAGCGTCCACCAGGGCCGCGAGGTCTTTGTCGCTCAGGGGTCCGGAGAAGACGTTGTTGTCGAAGTCCGGCAGGGAGACCATCGCCAGGACGTCGCCGCTCTTGATGTCCATGACCACCGCGGCCGCGTTGTCGCCTTCGGAGGTGTACTTCTGCAGCGTCTCCTGGACCCGGCGCGCGGTGTCGTAGTGCTCCTGGCCGACGACCGCCGGGGTCAGCACGCGCGAGGTCGAATCGAGCGGATCGACCGCCGGGTAGATGCCCAGCTCTGAAATTGCGCGGTTGAGCGTGGTGGTCGCGTCCAAGTGGGCAAACGAGGTGGCGGGGGCAGGGTCGGTCAAATCGTCCGCGGGAACGTAGATCGCCTGGACCGAGGTGATCGAGCCCTTGTTGGTCGAGGTGATCCGCTCCTGCAACTGGCCCATGTCGGTGGCGAGAGTGGGCTGATAGCCCACCGCCGAAGGAATACGCCCGAGCAGCGCCGACACTTCCGAGCCGGCCTGGGTGAAGCGGAAGATGTTGTCGATGAAGAACAGCACGTCCTGGCCTTCCTCGTCGCGGAAGTACTCGGCCATCGTCAGACCCGAGAGCGCAACGCGCGCGCGCGCACCCGGAGGCTCGTTCATCTGGCCGAACACGAGCGCCACCTTGGAGCCGTCGGGGGTCGGGTTGCCGTCGGCGTCCTTGGCGATGACGCCCGCGTCGAGGAACTCGTGATAGAGGTCGTTGCCCTCGCGGGTCCGCTCGCCGACGCCGGCGAACACCGAGACGCCGCCGTGGCCCTTGGCGATGTTGTTGATCAGTTCCTGGATCAGCACGGTCTTGCCCACGCCCGCGCCGCCGAACAGGCCGATCTTGCCGCCGCGCGCATAAGGCGCGAGCAGGTCGATGACCTTGATGCCCGTCACGAGGATCGCCGCTTCGGTCGACTGGTCGGCGAAGGCCGGGGCCTCGGCGTGGATCGCGTTGCGCTTGCTGGCGTTGACCGGGCCGCGCTCGTCGATCGGCTCGCCGATCACGTTGACGATCCGGCCCAGCGTCATCGGACCCACGGGCACGGTGATCTGGCTGCCGGTGTCGGCGACCTTCTGGCCGCGGGTCAGTCCGTCGGTCGAATCCATCGCGATCGTGCGGACGGTGCTCTCGCCGAGGTGCTGGGCGACCTCAAGGACGAGGCGGTTGCCGTTGTTGTCGGTCTCGAGTGCATTGAGGATCGCCGGCAGCTCGCCGTCGAACTGCACATCGACGACCGCGCCGATTACCTGGCTGATCCGGCCGGTGCCGTGGTTGTAGTTAAGAACGGTGCTGTCGAGCACGGGGGCGGTAGCCATTTTCGTTTCCTTGCCTTCGGTTCGGTTAGAGCGCTTCGGCGCCCGCGATGATCTCGATCAGTTCGGTGGTGATCGCGGCCTGGCGGCTGCGGTTGTACTGGATGGTCAGCTTCTGGATCAGCTCGCCCGCGTTGCGTGTGGCGTTGTCCATCGCGGTCATCGAGGCGCCCTGTTCGGACGCCATGTTCTCGAGCAATGCGCCGAACAGCTGGGTCTTGAGGTAGCGCGGGAGCAGTTCGGCGAGGATTTCCTCCTCGTCGGGCTCGTACTCGACTGCTGCGGGCGCGGTGCCAGTAGCCTTGGGCTCCGAGCCGACGGCCGGCGGCGGAACGGGGATGATCTGCTGCTCGGTCGGTTCCTGGACCAGCGCCGACTTGAATTTCGAGTAGTACAGGTGGGCGACGTCGAACTTGCCCGCTTCGTAAAGCGCAACCAGCTCGGCGACGATCTTCTCGGCCTCGGCATAGCCGGCCTCGCGCACCGTGGTGGTGTCGAACGCCGACAGCCCGCCCTTGGGATAGGCGCGGGCGATCGAGGCGCGGCCCTTGCGGCCGATGGTGTAGAACAGCACGGTCTTGCCGTCGTCCACCAGCTCCTTGGCCTTGAGCAGCGCGGCGCGGACGATGTTGGCATTGAACGCGCCCGCCAGACCCTTGTCCGAGTTGGCGACGACCAGCAGGTGGACATGGTCCTTGCCGGTGCCCGAAAACAGCCGGGGCGCGCCCTCCTGGCCCGCGACCTTGCTGGCCAGGCTGGCCATCACCCCCGCCAGCCGCAGCGCATAAGGCCGCGCGGCTTCGGCCGCGGCCTGCGCCTTGCGCAGCTTGGCGGCGGCGACCATCTGCTTGGCCTTGGTGATCTTCTGGGTCGATTTGACCGAGTTGATCCGCCCTTTGAGTTCCTTGAGACTTGCCATCGGTTGTTCCTGCGAGGTGGGTTCCGGTAATTAGGGACAGTCCCTATTTATCGTGATCCGCGCTCGTCCAAATCTCCAAACTTCGTCGATAAATAGGGACTGTCCCTAATTACCTCCTCAGGCGAACTGCTTGCCGAACGCGGCGAGGGCATCCTTGAGCTTGTCGCGGGTCTCGTTCGACAAATCCTTGGTGTCGCGGATGTCGCCGAGGATCGCGCCGTGTTCCGAACGCAACCACGCCAGCATCGCCGCCTCGTAGCGGGTCACGTCGCCGGTCGGGATCGAATCGAGGTAGCCCGCGGTGCCCGCGAAGATCGAGGCGGTCTGCTCCTCGAACGGCAGCGGGCTGAACTGCGCCTGCTTGAGCAGCTCGGTCAGCCGCGCGCCGCGGTTGAGCAGCTTCTGGGTCGAGGCGTCGAGGTCCGAACCGAACTGCGCGAACGCCGCCATCTCGCGGTACTGCGCCAGTTCGAGCTTGATCGAGCCCGAGACCTTCTTCATCGCCTTGGTCTGCGCGGCCGAACCGACGCGGCTGACCGACAGCCCGACGTTGATCGCCGGGCGGATGCCCTGGTAGAACAATGCGGTCTCGAGGAAGATCTGGCCGTCGGTGATCGAGATCACGTTGGTCGG
>JAUYQH010000145.1 GCA_030697365.1 Novosphingobium sp.
TTAAATCCGTATGGGCGATGTTTTCTTCCGGCATTTAAAATCATCACGATCTTCTGGCCGCCATATCGAGCGCGACATCGATGATCATATCCTCCTGACCCCCGACCAACTTGCGCTTGCCGAGTTCGACCAGGATCGCACGCCAGGGTTCCTTCCAGAAGCGAGACTCTCAAGTTCTTTGGTGCCGATCGAAGCTCACGCCCACCCCAGGCGGCGCGCATCGTCGAGATCGGCGGGCGTGTCGAGATCGAAGGCGAGTCCGGGATGATCGCGAATAATTGCGGCACCTTGTGCCGCGGCGAGATGCCGGGCGAAGCTCCGTTCACCGAACGAAAAGGCAAACGGCCGGGCATCGTGCAGGGCGATCGCATTCGTGCCCTGGCCATGCCGGTCGGGCGCGATGGCAACGCCTTGGTCCCCGGCGCTGGCGAGAAGCAAGCGGACGTCGCCGGCGGTCAACAGAGGCAGGTCGCCGCTTATGGCCAGCAGCGGCGTATAAGCTAGCGCCGCCCGCACCCGATCCAACTCAGCGTTGAGTCCTGCGCCATAGTCCGGCTCCCATGGCAAGCCGGCCCAAGGCACCGGCGACAACACGCGCGTTGGAATGCCTGCCTCATCCAATGCGGCGAGGACCCGCGCTGCCATGCGGTCGCTCAGCGTTTGGCGCTCCTGCAGTGACATGCAGGAAGCAAGACGCGACTTTCTCAGTGCGCGCAGTTTCAGCGGGACGATCGCGGTCCAGATCATCGCGATCCGATCGACGTAGCCAGCATCAGTGCCACCTCTGCGACGCGCATCTTGTCTCGGTCGTCGCGCATCATCGTGTCCGTTAGCGCGAGTTGGACACCCTCCGCAGCATCGTCGCCGTTATGGATCACCAGGCCATCGATCAGGCCGTGATAATGGGCGGCAATGCCGGCGTTGCTCACCTCCAGACCCAGCTCGCGCATGAGTTTTGCGGTCGGCCCCTTGACCGCCACGCCACCGACGATCGGCGAGACCGCCACGACCGGCGCGCGCGCTTTGCCCAATGCCGCGCGAAGGCCAGGAACGGCAAGCAGCGGATCGATGCTCAGGAAGAGATTGGACGGGGCGATCAGGATAGCATCGGCCGCATGGATCGCCTCGATCACGCCAGGCGCCGGGCGCGCCGTCTCCGCCCCCTCGAACCGGATTGCCTGCACCGCCGGCTCGCAGCGTCGCTCGACGAAGTAGCGCTGGAAGGCGAGCGGGCCTTCCCCGGTCTGGACGACAGTCGCCACCGGATCGTCGCTCATCGGCAGGATCGCCGCGCCTATCCCCCAGGCACGCGCAAAATCCGCTGTGATCGCCGACAATGGCTCGCCCGCCGCGCGCCGCGCAGTCCGAAGGACATGTAGCGCAAGGTCGCCGTCGCCGAGCGCGAACCAGTCTTCGCCGCCGAGCGAGCGGAGCGCCGCCAGGAAGCTCCAGGTCTCGCCCTCGCGGCCCCAGCCCTGCGCGGCATTGGCCTTGCCGGCCAGCGTGTAGAGCAACGTGTCGATATCGGGCGATATGGCAAGGCCGAGATGGGTGAAGTCGTCGCCGGTGTTGACGATCGCCGTCACTTCTCCGGGCAGAAGGGTATGGATCAGACCGAGCACCAGCTTGGCGCCGCCGACGCCGCCGGTCAGCACCACTATGCTCACTGGAACAGATCCTCGGCGAGCGGGCGGACGAGGGCGGTGGCGCGCGCATCGGGCGCTTGCGTCGCCGGCACGCCGCGCACGATCACGGCGGGTATGCTCTCCGCACCCTCCCCGGTCGCGATGCCGGCGGCGCTCGCGATCATGTCGGCGAGCGCGACCTGGGTGACCTCCAGCCTGCGCCCCTCGCGATCGAGTTCGCCGCGCCGGTCGATCAGCGCGGGCAGCCCGCTCGCCCCGATCGCCACATTGACGACGCCGTAGCGCCAGGGACGGCCAAAGCTGTCCGAGATGAGAACACCCGGCACCTGTGGCCAGAGCGCCGCCAGCGCCCCGCGGATCCGCGCCGCCGAGGCATCGGCGTCGAGGGGCAACAGCAGGACGGCATCGTCGCGCCCCGGCCCCAGATTGGATCGGTCGATCCCCGCATTGGCCATCACCAGCCCGGAGCGGTGGCGCGTGATTAGCACATTGGGGGCAGCGCGAACCACCGCGACGCTCTCCGCCAGCACCAGCTCGACCAGGCGCGCATCCTTGCGGGTAATCTCCGCCAGCTCCAGCGCCCGCACGCCGGGCGTCATGCTTGCCAGATCGACAAAGCGCGCCTCGGCTTTCGAGACGATTTTCTGCGTGACGACCAGGATGTCGGCTGCGTCGGGGACGATCCCGGCTGCCCGCGCCGCCGCCGCAAGGACGCCAGCGAGATCGGCGCCCGGCTCGATCTCGCCGATGCCGTCCAAGGGGAAGATCTGGATCATGCCGCGAGGACGACCCTCAGTCCGTCGGTTCGATCAGCGTCCCGGTGATCCGGATGCCGGCGCCGTCGACCTGATAGGTTTTGTTGAGGAAGATAAGCACCGAGGTCAGTGCCTCGGCCGCGGCCGCATTGACGAGCGCGCCGCCGTGCAGCCCGCGCAGGCCCATCTGTTCTGCCAGACCGATCACCTCGGCGCGTGCGGCCTTGTCGTCGCCGAACACCAGCACGTCGCAGTCGACATCCGCATCGGTGATGAGCGTGTGCGCGGCGACATTATGGAAGGCGGAGACCAGCGTCACCCCCTCGCCCAGCAGCGACTGCGCGCGCATGGCGGCGCTTCCTTCGACGGGAAGCTGGACGCGCATCACCTTGGGCGGCACCAGCGGCACCGTCGTGTCGATGACGATCTTGCCCGCGACATGCGGCGCGATCCCGGCCAGCGTCGCTCCTTGCGCCGCGAACGGCACGGTGACGATGACAATGTCGCAGGCGGCGGCCGCATCGGCATTGGCCGCCCCCGTCAGATCGAAGCCCAGCTCCTCCGCCGCTTTCGCCGCGCTCTCCGACGAACGCGAACCGATGAAGACCCGGCGCCCCGCCTTCGCAAGCCGCCGCGCGATCGCCGCGCCCAGATAGCCGGTGCCGCCGACAACGGCAACGCTCTTCAGATCGGTCATCCTATTCTCCTGCAGGGATTTGTGTATCGGCCCGCACGGGCGCGTAGAGGGTCGTGCGCTGGCGGGCGTGGCGTCCGGCCAACGCGGCCAGCGCCGCCATCCGCTCGGGATCGCAGAGCTGCCCGTTCTGGCCGCCCGCCGCGCGGGTGATCGATTCGTCCATCAGCGTGCCGCCCAGATCGTTGGCGCCAGCCCGGAGCGCCGCGACCGCGCCCTCACCGCCGAGCTTGACCCAGCTCGCCTGGATGTTGGGGATCAGCGGATGGAGCGCCAGCCGCGCGACGGCGTGCATCAGCAGCGTCTCGCGCGCACTCGGGCCGGAGCGGGCGCGACCCTTGCGCCAGATCGGCGCCTCCATGTGGACGAAGGGCAGCGGTACGAACTCGGTGAAGCCGCCTGTCTCCTCCTGAAGGTCACGGACGAGCAGCAGATGGCGCGCCCAATGCTCGTAACCCTCAACATGGCCGAACATGATCGTCGCGGTCGTGCGCAGGCCGACGCGGTGGGCCGTCCGCATCACCTCCAGCCACTGGGCGGTATCGACCTTGTCTGGGCAGATGATCGCCCGAACCTCGTCGTCGAGGATCTCGGCGGCGGTGCCGGGCAG
>JAUYQH010000173.1 GCA_030697365.1 Novosphingobium sp.
ACGAGGTAGGCGATAAGCCCCAGTGCTCGCTTCCTCAGCGAGCATCTGAAGTATGCCCGCGCTATCAACGGGCTTCTCGAAACGGATTCCGATCCGGCCTTCGTCGGCCCAGACCACCTCACCGCCAACCGCGATTTTGTCGGACAGCGCGATCAATATGCGGCCACCCTCAGCAACGTCGAGACTGGTGGCGAACATCATGCCTTCGTCGGAGATGTTCTGGACGCGACAGAACCTTTCATCGATGTCCGTACGGGCTCGGGCGATCCGGAAGACGGTACGGACGCGGGAAGAGCTTCGACGCTCCTCGCACTTAGATTTCACCAAAACTGGAAAATCAATGCGCGTTTCAAGTGCTGCGTTCATGAGAAGCCCCTTTCCCACAAACTGCCTGATGATTGCCACTGCGCCAATCTGTAGCAATTACGTACATGAGACTGCTCGGCGGCGGCCCGGTGGCGCACACGCAGGCCGCGCTGTTGGGCCTGCTTACGATTACGGCGGCGAAGTTCTGGAAGTCGGTAGGCGGGGTGGTCGACTCGATCGCAATGTGCTGGTTCGATCGGCGGTGGCATTCGGCGACGCTCAAACACCTCGACCAGCTTTGCGACCGGCTCGAATATGGCACGCTGTTCTCGCCCCCCAGAGAATGGCGCCCAACAGCTACGCGAGTTCGAACAGCAAGGAATCGCCATGACAGTGATCAGCCAGCAGTTGGCGGCGAGCATCGGCGATGACTTACTGGCCGCACTCAACACTGCCTTCGCCCGCGCCGACCGCCTCGAAGCCGAAGCCACCCGCGCCCGTGCGCTGCTCGACCGGCGGGAAGCCGCCATCCTAGCCAAGTCCTTTCGCGGCGAGCTGGTTCCGCAGGACCTCGCAGACGAACCCGCCACCACCCTCCTCGCCCGCATCCGCGTCCAGCGCGATGCGGCCCCCACCGCGAAACGCGGGCGCAAGGCCAGGGTGGCGGCATAACGAATGCGAATCGGAGCCCTCATGCTCGAGCAGAATAACGAGTGGGCAGTGACCCGCCGCTACAGGACGCTGGGAACCATCGGCTCGTGAGCCATAACCCCATCGTCAGCCTGCCAGCCTTGGCCGCCTGACCCGAACCGGATCCTGTCGTGGATCGACGGTTCCTACAACCCGTGGGACACAACCCTTTGCGTCTAAACTAGGGTCCGGACCCAATAACAGGATTCCCAATCTGCTCGGAATATGATTCAACGCCTTTTGCGAGGAGGCGTTGAAAATGTCTGATTTCTTTTGGTTTTCCGATGCGCAATGGGAGCGTATCGCCGCTTTTGCCAACCGATGTGCGCGGCATGAAGCGGGTTGATGATCGCCGGGTTTTAAGCGGGATCGTCCATGCGCTCAAATGCGGTGGCCGCTGGGCCGATTGCGCTGATGTTTATGGCCCCAAGAAAACGCTCTACAATCGCTTCGTGCGCTGGGCTGAGCGTGGCATCTGGGAGGAGATTTTCAGCACGCTTGCCGGGGCCGAAGATGCACCGGACCGGCTCTTCATCGACAGCAGTTGCATCAAGGTTCATCGCTGTGCGGGAGGCGCAAAAGGGGGGCCTTGGCCAATGGTATCGGCCAGACACGCGGCGGTCGTAACACCAAGCTCCACGTCGTCTGCGATGACAAGGGGCGGCCCTGTGTCCTGCTCCTGACCCCCGGAAATGTGCATGATTGCAAGGTCGCGCAGACGATTATCGCCGCCATGCCACCCTCTGCCGAACTCGTCGCCGACAAAGGATATGACAGTCGGCCCTTGCGCGAATGGCTTGCCGAGCGTGGCACCCAGCCAGTCATCCCGCCGCGCAAAAACCGCAAAATCCAGTATCACTATGACGCTGTAATCTACAAACAACGCAATGTCGTCGAACGCCTCTTTTGCCGCATCAAGGACTGGAGGCGCATCGCCACCGTAAGCATCCGGCGAGGACCGCAGGAGCGGTCGTCAGTCGGTTGCCGGTTTGATGATGCGTTTTGCCGCAGCATTGCGGCGGGCGGCTATGCGGCCGAGGGCGATCTGGATCGGGAAGACGTCGAGCGCGTCAGGATCGTATTCGTCGAGCCATTCGCTGATTTCCGAATGGTCGGGGTGGGCCGGGTCGGTTCTGGCTTCGAGCATCTCATAGAAGCCGGGGATGCCGCCGCAGTCTTCGGGCGGGCAGTCGCGTTCCCCGGCGATGAAGCGGGGATATGCGCCGCCGGGATCGCCACGCCGCACGTCGCTGACGACGAGCCGGTGTTCCCAGCTGTCGCCGAAGTCGTAGGTGTAATCGATCGTGGTCGTGCCGGACGAGAGCACGTCGCGCAGGCGCACGCGTGACGCCACCTTGCGCGGCGCGGCGCCCCAATCTTCGTCCATCGGCAGTCCGTAAGCTTGCCCCTCGATGACGAGTTCCCAGAGATGGTAATCCAGCCATCCCATGGTGACCTGGACGATATCGTGCAGGACCTTGAGCGTGATCGACGTGGGGACTTCGACGATGCGCCAGATCAGCGGATCGGAATCCTTGAGTTCGATGCGGAGGGTGGCGATCTCGCTGAAGCTGTCGATGGCGCGCGAGGAGGTCATGCCGCTCGCAATATCATCTCTCCGTCCTTCCGCCAGTTCCATGGCAGAAGATCATCGAGGCGGCTGACCCGATGCCCGGCGATGCGGGCAAGGACGTCGGCGAGCCAAGCTTGCGGATCGACGGTGTTGAGCTTGGCGGTGCCGATCAGGGTGTACATGACGGCGGCGCGTTGACCACCGCGATCCGATCCGCAGAACAGCCACGACTTGCGGCCAAGGGTTATGCCGCGCAGGGCGCGTTCTGCGGCATTGTTGGTGATGCAGACCCTGCCGTCGTCGAGGAAGCGGGTGAAGGCGGGCCAGCGACGGAGCATGTAGTTGATCGCCTTGGCCAGGTCGTGGTTGCGCGAAAGCTTGGCGAACTGGGCGTTCAGCCAAGCCTCCAGTTCTGTGACCTGCGGCGCGCTGCGCTCCTTGCGGGCGGTGAGGCGCTCATCGGCAGACAGGCCGTTGATCTCGCGCTCGACGGCGAAGATGGCGTCGAGCCGCTGCACCGCCTCCAGTGCGATCGGGTAGATCTGCCCGGTTCGTTCGCCGCGGCTCTTCTTGCGGGCAGCCCCCTCGACATCGGCCAGCTCGAAGAACTTGCGCCGTGCGTGCGCGAAGCAGCCGGCTTCCAGCACGGGTCCTGGCTCGCGGCCGTCGCGATAGAGCTCGCCGTATCCGCCATAGGCGTCGGCCTGCAGGATGCCTGCCCACGATGCGAGATGGGCACGGGGATGTGTCCCGCGCCGGTCGCGCGAGTAATGGAACAGCGCGGCGGGCGGCGCCGGCCCGCCGAATGGGGCATCGTCGCGGACATAGACCCATAATCGGCCGGTATCGGTCTTGCCCTTGGCGAGCACTGGCACGGTCGTATCGTCGCCGTGCACTCGTTCGCCGGCGAGAACATGCGCCTCGATCCGGCGATAGAGCGGCATCAGTGCAACGCTTGCTGCACCGACCTGGTCGGCGAGCGTCGACAGGCTCAAGGGCACCCCCTCGCGGGCAAAGCGGTCGGCCTGGCGGTTGAGGGGCTGGTGCTGACCGTACTTCTCGAACAGCAGCATGGCGAGGAAGCTCGGGCCTGCCCAGCCACGCGGCACGACATGGAACGGCGCCGGCGGCTGCGTGATCTGCTCACAGTCTCGGCAGGAGAACTTCTCGCGCACGGTCTGGATGACCTTCCACTGGCGCGGGATCACCTCGAGCGTCTCGGTGACGTCCTCGCCGAGCTTGGACAGGCGTGTGCTGCCGCAGGCCGGGCACGAACACGGGGATGCAATGACGATGCGCTCGCGTGGCAGATGCTCGGGGAACGGCTTCCTGGCGGGCCGCTGGCGTTCGAACGGGGCGACGTTCGTTGTCTTCGCGGCCGCCATCTCGGCGGCAAGGTCATCCTCGCTGGCGCTGGCCTCAAGCTCTTCAAGTTGCAGCTCAAGCTGGTCGAGCAGCCGCCGGCTGCGTTCCGAACGGGGGCCGAACCGCTCGCGGTTCAGCTTGGCGATCTGCAGCTTGAGGTGGGCGATCAGCGCCTGATCAGCCGAAGCCTTGGCGTGGGCATTGGCCAGCTCCGCCTCGGCGTCGGTGGCCCGCCGGGTCATCGAAACCACCAGCGCCTTCAGCGCTTCAACGTCGTTCGGCAGGTGCGAAACGGCGGCTTCCATGGCCGAAATGAATCAGCATCCGGGCCCAGATGCAACCGGAAAATACGGCTTCGGAGGAGGTAATCCACGTCTATCCGGCGCTGGCCGGACGCCAGCTGTACTGCGGGTTGCGCCAGTCGATCCCGTCAAGCAGGCAGGCCAACTGGGCACTGGTCAGCGACACCACGCCATCCAGGGCCGATGGCCAGATGAAGCGCCCCTTCTCGAGCCGCTTGGCATAGAGCGACATGCCGATCCCGTCATGCCAGATGATCTTCACCAGCGAGCCGGCACGCCCGCGAAAGACGAACAAATCGCCGCCGTGGGGATCGCGCCTCAGGCTCTGCTGAACCATCAGCGCCAGGCCCTGCATGCCCTTGCGCATGTCAGTGTGCCCCATCGCAATCCACACCCGCGCACCCGGCGGGATCACCGCAGCGCCTTCAGGATCGCTGCGGCCAAGGCGGGGGCCGCCGATGCGAAGATGCTCACCCGGCTGCCGCGCGCCAGCTCAACAGCAATCGCTGGCGATAAGCGCAGGGACATGCCGGCAACGATCCTCTCGAACAGCCGCTGGCAGCCATGGACCCCAATGGGTCTAGGTAGCCGCTTCAACGACGCGAAGCGCGAATCGGGGATCGACGTCAATCTGCACGACCTGCGTGGTACGTTTGCAACCCGCTGCATGATCGCGGGACTAACCGATCAAGAGATTGCCGACATTCTGGGCTGGTCGAGCAAGGAAGTTGCGCGGATACGGGTGAAGTACGTTGACCAAGCCCGTGTGGTCGTCGCGATAGGGAAGCGCATCTCCAGCGTGGTGTAAAACACCTGTAAAACGATTCCTGGGAGCGCGTCTAAGTCATTGAAATTATGGTCGGGGAGAGAGGATTCGAACCTCCGACCCTCTGCTCCCAAAGCAGATGCGCTACCAGGCTGCGCTACTCCCCGACATTCAGGCCCGCTGCTGCGGTGGCGGTGGTGGGCCCGGCAGGACTCGAACCCGCGACCTAGCCGTTATGAGCGGCCAGCTCTAACCAACTGAGCTACAGGCCCCGCCGCGGGGCGCGATAGACGCTGGCGGGGAGGGTTGGCAAGCTAGACGACCGCCGCCGCGATGATCTCGCGCACGCTGGTCGGGCGCACTGCACGGCGGCGAAGATATTCGAACACGGTCCGCCACCAGTCGTAGAAACGATCGAGATCGTCGTCGTCGCGCACATAGGGGGTGTGGCCGGGACGCAGCGAGGGGCTGTGGAAGCTGAACACCAGCACCGGCAGACCATCGTCGAGCGCGATGTCGATCGCTTTGACCGCCTCGTCGGCGGCGACGCCTTCGGGGGTCAGGGGGATACGTTCGAGCATGCCCAGCCGGGCCAGCAGCCCGCGCAGCCGCGGCACCCGCCACAACGCGGGGTGGAGGGTGCGGCCCTGCTGGCGCAGCAGTCCCCAGAAAACCGTGGTCAGCGGGAGCTCGATCAGCCCGTTGCGCCGATCGATCCACCACGGGACGAGCGGGTGGCGGCGGAAGTTGGGGCCGCCCTGGCTCGAATAGTCGAACAGCGCGCGCACCGAAGTGTCGATCGCGATTCCCGTCTCGCTCAGCATCGGCGCGGTGTTGGGCCCCACGCCATAGCGGCCCGCGCGGTAGATCTGCGGTGCCACACCGAAAGTGCGTTCGATCGCGTCGCGCAAGGACCGGAATTTGGCCCGCTCGAGCTCGGCAGGAAGGTTTCCGGCGAAGCTGTTGTGGACCGATACCTCTTCGTCGTGCGGCGGATTGACCCAGGGGTGGAGCTGGGCGCCGATCTCGGCACGGCCCTGCGCCACCGCTTCGCCCAGGACTTCGGCCGCGCGCGGATCGGTGACCACCGGATAGTCGACCAGATAGACCGGGACCACGCCGTAGCCCTCGCAGAACTGCTGAAACCTGGCGAGGCGGGGGATCGAATCGAGGCTGTGTTTCGCGCGGGCGAAAGGGCTCGACCAGTCGAATTCTTCTTCGGTATCGACGGTAACGATAAAGCGTTGCCCGAAATCGGATTCGAACCGAACGAAGTCGCCCGGTCCGGGCAGGTCGATAATCTGAGCCTGGCGCAAGCGCTTCCCCCGGGCGGCTTCAGGAACCCCCGCTAGAGACGGAAGGCACCGTTTGCGCCGGGCTATGGGCAACGGCCGAAGGGGTCAACCCCGGCAGCCGCAGGATCAGCCGTGAGCCGTCGCGCAATAGGCTGCCGCCAGCCGAGCGCGCTTCGGCCCGGGCGAGCCGCAAGGCGAATCCGCCGCCCAGGAACCCGAGCGATCCCGCGCCCGCGTCGGGCTGCGGCTGGACCGAGAACAGTGCGGTATCGTCCTGTTCCACAAGTCCCTGGGGGAGGGCGATGACGAGGCCGATCGAATCGCGTGTCGCGGCCAGTTCGAGCGCAAGGGTCTCGCCGGGCAACGCCGCAGAGCCGAGCAGCGCCAGTACGCGCCAAAGCATCCGCTCAGCCTCGCTTGCGGCCACCTGCACCGGAGCCGGGCCAGTCGCGTCGAATGTGAGGCGGACGTCGCGCCGGGCCAGGCCCGGTTCGAGCTGGGCAAGCAGGCGTTCGATCACCTGGGCCAGGTCGCTGTGGCCCCCGACGACCTCGCCAGACCCGGTCTCGAATCGGACCAGCCGGTCGATCTCCTCGAACCCGGCGAGCACCGCTGCGCTGTCGGCGGCGATCGAGGCGGCGAGGCTGCGGTACTGGTGCGGCGTCGGGCCGAACAGCTGCTGCTGGATGAGCTCGGCAAAGCCTTGGATCGCATTCACCGGCGTGCGCAGTTCATGGAGCAGCTGGGCCAGGCGGTCGGCCACGCCTTCGGCTTCGCTGGCGGCGTCTGGCAAAGGCCGGCGCAGCACGCCCTGGTAGCCGAGGAATCGTCCGCCCTGCGCGGCGAAGCGCGGTGCGGCGTCGATCCGCCACGGTCCGGCAATCGCCACCGCACCGGCAAGGTCGAGCCGCCCGCCGTGGATCGGCCGGCGCTGGCGGATCGCGCGCGCGGTGTCCGGGTCGGTCAATACGGGTCCGGGTCCAGTGGGCCGGCCCAGGATGAAGCCCACGAGCATCGCGGCGTGCGGTGCGTCGGCGGTGACGATGTGTCCGCGGGCGTCGCTCGCGAAGCGGATGGCGGAGATCGCCGGAGCGACGGTCTCGACTTCATCGTCGCTCAGCGGCAGGCGCAGGTCGTCTGTTTCGGAAGTCGCTGCGCCACCCCCGAACTGGAGCGTGCCGGCCTTGCGGCTGCGGCGAAAGGCTTCGATCCGACGCACGATTGCGCCGATCCCGTCGCCCGGATCGGGAGAGGGCGGCGCAGACACAGGTGACGCGTCGCCCAGCGCGCTTGCGGCGGGAGCGGGCAGACCCAGTTCGGCAATTCCCATACGACCGAGCACCACGCGGACCCGCGGCCCCAGCTCGGCGCGATTGCGCAAATAGCCGCGTGCGGCCAGCGGCAGTTCGGTTGCGAGCGCGGCCCATTGCCAGTCGTCGAGCCGTGCCGCTTCGATAGCGGCGGCGGCCACGAGCGGACTTTGCGCGGCGAGGCGGAGAATCAGCCCGGGGTGGCGCAACGAGGGGGACAATGCGCGGACGAGTTGCGCGCGTTCCTCCGCCGAAACCGTTTTTTCGAGCGCGGTCAGCCGGTCGAGCGCCGCCGGGGGGAGAGCGAACTCCGGCGGGGTACGCCCCAGCAGATCGAGCAGCTGGCGGTACTGGGTCCGCGCTCCGGCATGGCCACCGGGCACCGTTGCCAGAACCGTGGCGAGCCGGTCGTCCACGATCACTTCGCCTGTCCGTCGGGCAGGCATTTCGGCAGCGGGAGCGGGCATCGTTTTGGTAGCTGGATCCTGATGGTCGCGCGGCCAGGACGCGGTTCGGCTAATGCTTCATAGCAAGTTGTGGAGCGTAGCGCAGGGGTTCGGGACGGGACGTTGCAATGTGGGACGATTGCGGTATGAAACAATAAAATAAGCTTTGCCCCGCAAGAAAGGTGTGGAAAATTGCCGGACTTTGTTCCGGCACACGGATCTCGGGGCACGAACGGGACGTCACGCGCAATGGCCAATCTGGACCGTATCGATCGCCGGCTGCTCTGCGAACTGCAGGATGATGGGCGGATCACCAACGTAGAACTGGCCCAGCGCGTCGGCCTGACCGCGCCCCCGTGCCTGCGCCGGGTTCGCGCGCTCGAGGAAGACGGGGTGATCCGTGGCTATCATGCCGATCTCGATGCCTCGAAGCTGGGCTACGCGATCACCGTGTTCGCGCTGGTCAGCCTGAAGAGCCAGGCCGAGGACGCGCTGCGCCAGTTCGAAGATCACATGAAGGGGCTGGCCGAAGTTCGCGAATGCCACATGCTCAATGGCGAGATCGACTTCATCCTCAAGATCGTCAGCCGCGATTTGCAGAGCTTCCAGGAATTCCTCACCTCCAAACTCACCCCCGCGCCCAACGTGGCGAGCGTCAAGACCTCGCTCACGATCCGCACCGCCAAGCAGATGCCCGGGGTTCCGCTGGAGGACTGATCGGGCTCCGCGCGGGCCTCATAGTTGCGGCAAGGACGCACTTTCCACCGCAAAAACGTAATCTTCACAAACGCGCTTGCGCTGTCATGAATGTCAGTTACTCTCCGGTTCAATCGATCGCTTAAAAGATCGCTACATGGGAGAGAGGGCAGTGGTTTTTCGCTCGTTTTCGCGTCTGGTCCGCTTCGGCGCGACCACTTCGGTGCTGGCGCTTTCGATGGGGGGTGCGGCTTTCGCGCAGGACACGGCCGCTCAGGCCGAGGCTGCCGATGCTCCGGGCGATGTGATCATCGTGACCGCCCAACGTCAGGCCCAGTCGCTTCAGGAAGTGCCGATCGCGGTTTCCGCATTCAGTGGCGAGGCGCTCGAAAAGCAGCAGATCAAGAACGCCAGCGATCTTCAGCTGACCCTGCCCAACGTGACCTTCACCAAGGGCAACTTCACCGGATCGAGCTTCACGATCCGCGGCATCGGCGATTTGTGCGTCGGCGTGTCGTGCGACAGCGCGACCGCGATCCACCTCGACGGCACCCCGCTGCTCGGCACCCGCCTGTTCGAAACCGAGTATTTCGACATGGAGCGGATCGAGGTCCTGCGCGGACCACAGGGAACGCTGTTCGGTCGTAACGCCACCTCGGGCGTGGTCAACTTCATTCCCAAACGGCCAGATCTCAGCGGGTTCGCTGCCTCGGCCGAGGGTGAATACGGCAACTTCAATTCGATCAAGGGCAAGGCGATGGTCAACGTCGCCCTGACCGACACCATCGGCGTCCGCGTGGCGGGCTTTTACCTCAATCGCGACGGCTACACCAAGAACGTGTTCGACGGCAAAAAGCACGACGGGCGCGACATGTACTCGGTCCGCGGCACGCTGCGCTTCGAGCCGACCGACACCACGACGATTGATCTGTTCGCCTCGTATTTCCGCGAAGACGACAATCGCGCGCGCATCCAGAAGCAGTTGTGCCAGCGCGATCCCACCGGCGTCCTCGGCTGCTTGGCCAACCGCCGCGACTTCGGCACGCTCAACGCCAATTCGACGTTCGTCGGCGTGCTGACCAGCAACGAGTTTCTTGCGGTCAACCGCATCCCCGGTTTCTTCGGGTTCGGCAGCCTCTACGCACCCGATGCCTATTCGACCTTTACCAATCCGGCCGATGTCCGAAAGGTCAACACCGACTTCACCCCCGAGTATTTTACCGACGAACAGCAGTATCAGGCTAGGATCGAGCAGGACCTTGGACAGTTCAAGGTGCAGCTGACGGGCTTCTATCACACTGCCCGCATTGATTCGCGCCAGGACTACAACCTCTCCGTCCAGGACCGGAGTTTCTATGCCGGTCCGCCCAGCGCCACCGCGCCGCCATTCGGCAGGGGCCTGAACGCGCTCGCCGCGGCCGCCGCGGGGCAAATTCCCGGACTTCCGGCGAGCTTCTTTGCGCCGATCGCAGCCGCCATTATTCCCAACGGACCGGCTGGCACCTTGTGCACTTCCGAAACGGAGTTCACCGGCACCGGAGCCTTCGGCGGGTTCAAGCAGTGTTCCGCGACGCCGCAAGATTTCGACCGTTCCAATTCGAAGTCGCGCGACTGGTCGGTCGAGACCATCGTGTCCAGCGATCTCGACGGTCCGTTTAACTTCCTGCTCGGCGGCATCTACGTCGATGCAAAGCTCACCGAGAACAGCTATTTCGTCAACGCGTTCGGGATCGACTATCTGACCGGTCTGCTCGGCTCGTTCAATTCGCTCGCTTTGGGAACGCCTTCGTATCTCGGCACGCCTTTCTTCCGCAACAACACCGATGTTCTCACGGTGAAGTCGTACGGCTTGTTCGGCGAAGCGTATTACGAGATATCCGACCGTCTCAAGCTGACGCTCGGCGCGCGCTACAACAACGACAAGAAGTTCGTTCGGGCGCGCTCGACGCTCGCCAGCTTCCTCGTGCCCTACACTGCCACCAATGCATTCGCTTCGCCGTTCGCGGCACGCTTCGATGCCGACCCCGCGACCGTTTGTCCACCTGGTTCGCCGGTCGGCGCGCTCGGGTCGGTTCCGGGTTGCGAACCGTTTCAACAGCGGCGCGTCGGTTTCGGCGAGTTCACCGGGCGCGCGGTTCTCGATTTCAAGGTCACCGACGACAGCCTGATCTACGCTTCGTACTCGCGCGGCTACAAGTCGGGCGGGATCAACCCGCCGCTGCAGCCGGTTTTCGCGGTGGACGAAGCGTTTGCCCCCGAGTTCGTCAATGCGTTTGAAATCGGTTCAAAGAATGTGTTCGCCAACGGCAAGTTTGTCTTTAATCTTACCGGTTTCTACTACCAGTACAAGGCGCTGCAGCTTAGCCGAATCGTTGCTCGAACCTCAGTCAACGACAACGTCAATGCAAACATCTACGGTCTTGAGGCCGAAGCGATTATACGTCCGATCCGCGAATTCACGATCAATATCGGGGCGAGCTACCTCAATACCAAGGTCTCGCAGGACAAGTTCCTGTCCAACCCCCGCGATCCGGGTGGCGGGCGTGCGGACTCGGTGATCATCAAGGACATCACCAACGGGTCCAACTGCGCGATCCGTCCCAACACTCCGGGCAACGGGGCGGCGACCAACGCATACGTAGGGGCGATCAACGGCGCACTTGGCTTGCGCGCGCCAACCGCGTTTCCGGCGGACGGAGGGATCGCCTCGACCGGAGCGTTCAGCATCTGTTCGGTGCTTGCGGGATCGATCGCGGCGCCTTCAGCTGGGCTTCGCGCCGCGTTCGCGACGCCGACCGGACCGCTGCCGTTCACCGTCGAAAATGCCGGCATCCCGGTCAATCTGAAGGGCAACAAGCTGCCCCAGGCGCCGAACTACAAGTGGTCGATCGGCGCGCAGTACGATATCGAGATGGCCAACGGCTGGCATCTGACCCCGCGCGCCGACCTGACCTACACCGGCGACAGCTTCGGCAACATCTTCAACGGGAACGTCAACAAGATCGAGGGGTATGCCCAGGCCAACGCCCAGATCCAGCTCGATGGTCCCGATGACCGGTGGTTCGTCCGCGGTTTTATCCAGAACATCTTCGACAGCAGCTCGGTGACCGGTCTCTACGTCACCGACCAGTCTTCTGGGCTGTTCACCAATATCTTCACGCTCGAACCGCGGCGCTATGGCATCGCGGCGGGGGTGAAGTTCTAAAGCTACAATTCCCAATCACGCGAAAGGCCCCGGTGGAAACGCCGGGGCCTTTTTCCTGGCTCGTTCAAAGCTTCGCGTAGAGCGCCAGCTGGCGCTGGAACGCGCGCTCGGCCTGGGCCGCGTCGTGGGAAGGCGAATCCGCCACGGTCCAGCCGTGGTTGGCGGGATAGACCTCGATCTCGCACGTCCGCCCCGCTGCATCGCAGGCTTCGCGCAGCTTGGTCTTGGCGGTGGGATCGCGCGCGTCGTCGTTCAGGGCGATGGCGATCAGCAGTGCCGCCTGGGTCGAGGCGAACAGGCGGTGCGGGCTGTCGGGCGCGTCGCTGGCAAGCCCGCCCCCGTGCATCGAGGCGGCGACCCCGATCCGCGCGGGCAGCGCCGCGGCGGCGCGGATCGCGGTCGATCCGGTCATACAATGGCCCACGGTGCCGATCTTGCGCCTGGTATCGACCGCTTCCTGCTTGTCGAGCCAGGCGACGAAAGCCTTCGCATCGCGGCCGTAGGCTACTGGATCGAGCAATTTACCCCACGGAGCGACTTGCGCGCGGATCGCGGGATCGGTGAAGCTGGCGCCGGGTGCCAGCACCGGTGCCCTGGCGCTGCGGTAGTAGTGGTTGACCACCAGCGCGGTGTAACCGGCGCGGGCGAGCTGGCGACCCTTGTCCTTGAAGCTGTCGCGCAGCCCCATGATGTCGGGCCAGACCAGCACCGCGGCGTGGCGGGCGCGCCCCGCTGGGTGCGCGTAGAACGCATCAGCGGTCCCGTCAGGCGTGGCGATCGTCACCGCGCGTTCGGTTATCGCGCGGCCCGATGAGGTGGGGGTCGGCTCGGCGTTCGAATCGCTGGTCGCCATGCACCCGGCCAGCGCGCCGCCCGCGGCCAGCCCCGCCGCGCCCAGCCCGAAGCCGCGCCGCGAAACGCGCCGCATCGCTTGCCATTCGGCATCGTCCGCAAGGGTGAATTCGTCGCACATGATCGGGCGTCTCCTGCCGGTTACGCCCCTCCCGCAGCGGGTTGTAGCAGCGGGCATCGCTCGCACAAGCAACGCGCTTGACGCAACCGCTTCCGCTGCGGCAAGCGAGAGCCGCATTTCAACGGGAGAGCCTGACCCATGAAGACCCGCGCCGCCGTCGCCTTTGCCGCCATGCAGCCGCTCGAGATCGTCGAACTCGATCTGGAGGGTCCGAAGGCGGGCGAAGTCCTGGTCGAGATCATGGCGACGGGGATCTGCCACACCGACGCCTACAC
>JAUYQH010000157.1 GCA_030697365.1 Novosphingobium sp.
CGAAGATTTCCTTCTGCATGAAATGTCGATATTCGCCTTTTTCCATCGCCGCGGCGGTCGCCCCCGAGTGGACGGTGGGGCGTTCGACGGGGTTGTTGGCGGCGTCGTAGATTTGCGCGCCGTCCTTGCGGATCACCACCCAGTCGCCCTCTTCGAGGTAGCAGATCTGCTGGGTCAGCGGCGCCAGCGCGAGCGCATCCGAGCCGAGATAGGTCTCGCCCTCGCCATACCCGACCACCAGCGGCGAGCCGAGCCGCGCGCCGATCAGCAAGTCGTCGTGCGCGCGAAACGCGACCGCCAGAGCAAACGCGCCCCGCAATTGCGGGAGCACCGCCTTGACCGCATCCTCGGGCGAATCGCCCGCCTCGACCAGCTCGGAGACGAGGTGCGCGATCACTTCGGTGTCGGTGTCGCTGGTGAAGGTCCGGCCGCGCGCGGTCAGCGCCTCGCGCAGCGGCTTGAAGTTCTCGATAATCCCGTTGTGGACCAGCGCGAGCTCGGCGGTGGCGTGGGGATGGGCATTGGCCGCGGTCGGCGCGCCATGCGTCGCCCAGCGGGTGTGGGCGATACCGGTGGTGCCGTCCGCCGGATTGCGCTCCAGCTCGTGGACCAGATTGATCAGCTTGCCCGGCGCGCGGCGGCGGATCAGTTGGCCACCATCGATGGTGCACACCCCCGCGCTGTCATAGCCGCGGTATTCCATGCGTTTGAGGCCGTCGACCAGACGATCCGCAACGGGCTTGCTGCCGACGATACCGATGATTCCGCACATGAACAGGCGCTTTCGTTAAAGGTAGCGGGGCACGCGTATCCCGGGCATCTCGGCGGGAAAATCCTTGATGTTGCGTGTCACCAGGATGCGATTGTTAATCTGGGCAGTAGCGTGAATCACGGCATCGGCGAGTTTCAGACGCGGCGTCTCGCGCCGCATGGCAGCAGCGTGCGCGGCGATCTTGGAGTCGACTTCATCGATGCCGAAACCATTCAGGAAGCGCTCGATCTGGACGAGTGTTCCACCTCGCTCCTTCGAGAGGACCTCGATCCAGGTTATGCGACTGATCCAGGGCCGTTCGGCGCGGGCTATCTCCGCATGGGCAACCGGTTGACCGTTGAGAGCGTCGATCAGGATGTTACTGTCGAACGAGTAGCCGCTCACCGCCCAGAGCGCTTTCGAACGGCGACCTGATCCGACGACATGTCCAGATAGCGCTTGCGTTCGGCCCAGTCATGTTCGTCGAACAGGTCCGGAAATTCCTTGGCAACGTCCTCGAAGTCGTCGTCCCACGGGCGTGTCCAGGAGGCCCGCTCGCGCCGCTGCCACTCGACCGAATCTCCAATGTCCGTTCGATCCTTCCAGATGCCGAACGCCTGATCGAGCCAGTCCTTGCCGCTCTCGGTCTGGACCTGCGTCTTGTAGGTGTGCACGACGTCGCGCAGCACCGAGGCGCGGGACTTGCCCTGCTCGGCGGCGCGCGCGTCGAGCCACTTGATGTCTTCGTCGGGCAGATCGGCGAGGATGCGGGTCATTGATATCACGATATCATATCATGATATCGTGTCAAGACTTGCCCGCCTTCTTCCGCTTCATCGCGTCGTGAAACCGATCCGCCCAACCCGGCTTGACCAGTTGTTCGGCCCGCACCATCCGTAACTCGCCGTCCGCCACATCGCGTGACACCGCGCTTCCCGCCGCCACGATCGCATCCGCGCCGATCTTCACCGGGGCGATAAGGGCGCTGTTGCTGCCAATGAAGGCCCGCTCCCCGATCACGGTCTTGTGCTTGAAATAGCCGTCGTAGTTGCAGGTGATCGTGCCCGCGCCGATGTTGGCGCCCGCGCCGATCTCGGCGTCGCCGAGGTAGGTGAGGTGGCTGGCCTTGGCGCCCTCGCCCAGCACCGCCTTCTTGGTCTCGACGAAATTGCCGATCTTGGCCTTCCTGCCCAATACCGTGCCGGGCCGCAGGCGGGCGAACGGACCGACTTCGCAGCCCTCGCCCACTATCGCACCTTCGAGATGCGAGAACGCGCGGATCGTCGCGCCGACGGCCACGCTCACCCCGGGGCCGAAGACCACGTTGGGCTCTATCGTCACGTCGCGGCCGAGTTCGGTGTCCCAGCTGAACCACACGGTATCCGGCGCTCGGAGCGACGCTCCGTTGACCATCGCCTCGTCTCGCCTGAACGCCTGCCATTGCGCCTCTGCTTCGGCGAGCTCGGCGCGGCTGTTGATCCCGGTGACTTCGTCGGGCGCGTCAGTCGTCACCACCGCGCAGGCGCGACCATCGGTGTTGGCGATGTTGACGATATCGACGAGGTAGTACTCGCCCTGGCTGTTGGCGTTGCCGACCCGTGACAGCAACCCAAATAGGTCAGCGCTCTTGACCGCCATCAGGCCCGAATTGCACAGTCGGCAAGCTCGTTCTTCCTCGCTTGCGTCCTTGTGCTCGACCATCTTGGCGATGCGCCCGTCGGCGTGGGCGAGGACCCGGCCATACTGCAACGAATCTTCAGGCTCGAAGCCGAGCACCACCACCGCGGGGGCATCATCGGCGTGAAGGCGATCGAGCATCGCCCGCATCGTCTGGGCGCGGACAAACGGCACGTCGGCGTAGAGGATCAGAACGTCGCCATCGAACCCGCCGAGCGCCGCCTCGGCCTGCTGGACAGCGTGTCCGGTCCCCAGCTGCGGGTCCTGCACCGCGATCTCGGCGCGCCCGGCAAGTGCCTGCTCGAGCTGCTCGCGCCCGCTGCCGACCACCACCACCTGCCGCTGGGGCGCCAGTTCGGCGGCGCTGGCCAGCAGGTGGTCGATCATAGCCCGCCCCGCGATCGGGTGGAGGACCTTGTGCAGGTCGCTTTTCATCCGCGTGCCCTTGCCTGCGGCAAGGACGACGATGGCGAGGGGAGTGTCGGCGTTCATGCCGCGCGCTTTGCCAGCAATCGCACGCTGTTTCTATAACCGCGCCTCTCGCAATCCCCTAAAAGTCGAACTGCGCGCGCATCCCCACCGCGTCGGCGGTGTAGTTGCGATCGCCTGCTGCTGCGACAGCCGCATTGTCGATCCAGATGTGGCCGTAGTTGAGGATGAAGCGGACGTAATCGGTCGGGATCCAGACCAGCGAAGCGCCCGCGATCTGCTGCCTGCCGCCGACGATCGCCCCGTCGGACAAGTCCAGCAGATCGTAGCGCGCGTTGAACTGGAGCGCACCGATCCCGCCCTTGCCAACCGGCTTCTTCGGCTTGATCCGGTCATAAGCACCGCCCTTGTAGCCGGTTTCGTCGTCGGTCAGCATATAGCCAAGCTCGGCATAGCCGCCGAAGAAGGTCGGATCGGCCAGCCCCGGACGGTGCGGGGTGATCCAGTGGCCCTCGCCCGTCGCGTGGAAACGGCCCGCCACATAGGCGAGTTCGGCGCCATAGCTGGTCTCGCTGTCGGCGCTGAACGCCCGGGTATCGACCAGCCGAACGTCGGTGGTGTGGACGAACGGGCGCGCGCGATAGCGCGTCGTGGCGGAAACGTCGCCGAACTCGCGGTGGTGGAGCGAGCCGCCGATGTGGAGCTGCCCGCTGCCCAGCTTGGGCATGAACACCGCACGCCCGTCGACGCTGTAGCTGTTGTTGGAGTCGTTGTTGAGATCGGCGGCGTTGTCCGCGAACACCCCGCCCGAAACGAGGAAGGACTTGCCCGAATAAGTCGCGCTGGCCCCGACCCGGCGCTCGAACCCGAACGCCGAATTGAATGCGGCGCGTTCCATGAAGCTGGTGAACAGGTCGCTGGTGATTTCTTCCAGCCCCCAGAATGCCTTATGCTGGCCCAGCGTCAGCGTGACTTCGGGGCTGGCCTTGTAGGTCAGATAGAGATCGGTGAGATCGACCGCGCTGTTGGCGAAATCGGCCTCGACGCGATAGCCGAACCCGCCGGGCATCGTCCCGTCGACGCCAAGGTAGGCGCGGCGGAACTCGGTCGCGTAGCCCAGAGAATTGGAATTGATCGCATCAGGTGCATTCACCCCGGCGGCGTCGATTTGAAGGCGCCCGCGCGGCTTGAAGCTCCAGCCGTCCTTGGTCGACAACTCGGGCGCGCCCTTCCACGCCACCTTGGGTGCCGAATCCGCCGCCTTGGTCGCGACTTCGGTGGCCTTCGTTGCGCTGGCGCTGGCGGACTGCGCCGCGGCAGTAGCGGATTGCACATCCGCCTGCGCTTTCGAGAGCTGGCCTTCGAGCGAATCGACCTTGCTCTTCATCGTATCGAGTTGCGCCTGCATCGCCTCCATCTGCGCCTTCATCTGCGCGAAATCGGCTGGGCTCTGCGCGT
The DNA here is from genome assembly GCA_030697365.1 of Novosphingobium sp. Classification (GTDB taxonomy): domain Bacteria; phylum Pseudomonadota; class Alphaproteobacteria; order Sphingomonadales; family Sphingomonadaceae; genus Novosphingobium. The sequence continues at coordinate 4,316 of JAUYQH010000157.1, forward strand.
GCGCGGGCAGCGTCCAGCCGAGGGCAACGGCGAGCGCGAGCGACGAGATCGCACGGGTCTGGATCATGGCGGCAATTCCCTCATGGCGGTGTTTGTTACGATTCGAAGAAGCCTCTACGCCGATCTCGTGACAGATATTTGACAGTGACAAGACTGCTTGCCGCTACGTCTTTGCAGCATGATCGCTTGCCGGTTGAAAGCGCAACCCGCGCGTGCCATCGGCCCCTGCGAAACCCAAGTCTTGCGGGAGAGCTGCCATGACCATTTCCTTCGAAAACCGCGTCGCGATCATCACCGGGGCCGGCGGCGGACTGGGCCGCACTTATGCTCTAGAACTGGCGCGGCGCGGGGCCAGGGTGGTGGTCAACGATCTGGGCGGATCGCGCGACGGCACCGGCCATTCGGATGCCGCGCTCAAGGTGGTCGAGGAAATCGAGGCCGCAGGCGGAACCGCGATGTCCAACGGCGGCAACGTCGCCGAATTCGCGCAGATGGAAGAGATGGTCGCGCACGCCAAGGAAAAGTGGGGCGGGGTCCACGTCCTGATCAACAACGCCGGCATCCTGCGCGACAAGTCGTTCGCCAAGATGACGATGGAAGATTTCGAGCTGGTGGTGAAAATCCACCTGATCGGCTCGGCCAACGCCACGAAGGCGGTGTGGGAAACGATGCGCGAGCAGAACTATGGCCGCATCCTGATGACCGCCAGCTCGACCGGCCTGTTCGGCAACTTCGGCCAGGCCAACTACGGCGCGGCCAAGCTCGGCCTCGCCGGGCTGACCAAGACGCTCTACCTCGAAGGCGCCAAGAACAACATCCGGGTCAATACACTCGCGCCCGTCGCGGGCACCCGGATGACAGAGGACCTTGGCATGCCCGAGGCGTTCTTCAAGGCGCTCGCGCCCGAGAACGTGACGCCCGCGGCGGTGTTCCTGGTCAGTGAGGACGCGCCGACGAACATGATCATCGGCGCGGGCGCGGGCGTTTACCAAGCGGCGTTCGTCACCCTCACCCCCGGAGCCGCCCTGCCCCCCGAAGAGCGCACCGCCGAAGGCATCGCCGCGCACTGGGCGCAGATCATCGACCGCACGGGCGAGATCGTCCCGCAGTCGGGTTCAGAGCAGAGCCAGGCGATAGTGGCGGCGCTGAGCAAGATGGGTGGGCTGGGGTGAGGCATTCGGCCAAAAGCTGAACCAACCCGTTCGTCCCGAGCGAAGTCGAGGGATTTGGCCGAGCGAAGCCGAGGCCTTCCGACGCCGCAGGTTCTCGGCTTCGCTCGAACAGGGGTCCCTCGACTTCGCTCGGGACGGACGGTTCCTTAGAGCCGAACGCTCAAAATCTCAAAATCTGAACCAGATCGTGATCCCCCGCGAAGGCGGGGGTCTCAGGCGCCATAGTGCCCGAAGCCTGAGACCCCCGCCTTCGCGGGGACTCCCGGTGACGCAGAATTTCAGCTCGCCGCTCTAAAAACAGGTTTCTCGCACGATGCTCTACGCCTCGACCAGCTTGAGCAATTTGCGCTCGAGCGGAAACAGCACTCCTGCCAGTTCATGCCCGCGCTTGAGCACTTGCCCCGCTTCGCCATAAAGCGCCCACATCCCCTGCTTGCCGCGCAAGGCCGGGCGCTTCTCAATCCGTGTGGTGGGGCGTTCGGCGGTGCGGCGGAAGGCGGCGAAGCTGGCGGCGTCGCGGTCGAAGTTCATCGCGTAGTCGCGCCATTCGCCCGCCGCGACCATCCGTCCGTAGAGATCGAGAATGCGCATCAGTTCGACGCGCTCGAACCCGACCTGCGAGGGCCAGCTGCGGGGGAACGGGATGATGCTGGCGGCGGGCGCGAAGTGCGGTGAAAAATCGCCGCCGCGCACGCCGGATCAGGACCGGCTGCGCTTGCGCGGGGCGGCGGGCTTTGCGTCACCCTGCTCCGCCCGGACTTCGTCCCCGGCCAGTCTCGCGACGACGGCCTTGAGCGCCGCAAGCTCGATCTCGAGTTCCGCGATTCGCTGGACCCCCTGCTCGGCCGGTTCGCATGGTTCGCAGCGTTCCTTGCACGGTGTGCCATAGGGAATGAAATCACGCTGCCAGGTTTCGGCGGCGACCAGCGTGGATCGCGCCTTGACCCCGACCATCGTCGCGCCTTCGGGTACGTCGTCGGTGACCACCGCGTTGGCGCCAACGCGGGCGCGATTGCCGACCGTGATCGGCCCGAGGATCTGCGCGCCCGATCCGACGATCACGTTGTCGAGCAAAGTCGGATGGCGCTTGCCGCCCACCCCGTTGGTCGGGTTGGTGCCGCCCAGCGTCACGCACTGATAGATCGTCACGTTGTCGCCGATCACCGCGGTCTCGCCGATCACGGTGAAGCCGTGGTCGATGAACAGGTGGTGCCCGATCGTGGCGCCGGGATGGATGTCGATAGCCGTCAGAAAGCGCGAAAGGTGGTTCACCAGCCGGGCGAGAAAATACAGCTGGCCCTCGAACAGCCAGTGCGAAACACGGTGCAGACCTACGGCGAGCACGCCGGGGTAAAGCAGGATCTCCCAGCGCGAGCGCGGCGCGGGATCGCGCGCGTGGATCGAATCCAGATAACTGGTCAGGCGTTCGAACATACTCGACCCCGATTCTTTCACGGCTCGCCGTCTAAAGCAAGCGCGGTTGCCGGTCTGTACCAACCGGCGTCAACGCGTCCCGAAGCAGCGATATGGTGACGGGTTGCTTGCGCTCAAGACTCAGGCGGTCGATTTCGGCGACGAGCACCTCGACCGCGGCGTGGCTGCGCTCGATCCGCGGCAGCAGCCATGCGCTCGCCCCCTCGCCCAGCACCAGCCCGCGCCGCGCCGCGTGATCGGCGATCAGCGCTCCGAGCATCGCGTCGTCGGGCGCGCCGATTTCGATCAACATCGCCGCGCTCAGCCGCGAGGCGAGATCGGGCAGCGCGATCCGCCATTCGCCGGGCGGGCGGGATGTGACCAGCAGCAGCGGCGTGCCGCTCGCCTGGGCGCGGTTCCAGCGGTGAAACAGGTCGTCCTCGCCCACCGATTCGGCGTCGTCGATCGCCTCGCCCACGCCGCTCTCGGCAAACCAGCGCGCCAGCAGGCTTTTGCCCGAGCGCGGCGGGCCGGTGAGGATCGCGGTGCGGAACGGCCATTCGACGGCGCGGTACAAAGCATCGACCGCCGCCTGGTTGGACGGGCCGACGGCGATGCGAGCGGCGTGGTCGCCGCCAATGGTCAGGGGAAGCGCGAACTGAGCCATTGGACCCAGTCTAGCGCCTAATGCTCAGCGCGCCGCCCCCTTGCGCCACCTGCCAGCCGCGCGCCTGAAGCGCGGCGCGCAAGCCGTCGGCGTCACCGGCGAAGCTGACCCGCATCACCGAGGTTCCGCCGATTGCCACACTGGTGATGTTCGCCGACTGCACCCCGCCAGCGCCGCGGACCGAACTCAGCCCGGCATCGACCGACGCTGGATCGGGTGTCGCAAACTGGACGGTGATGCTCGAGATCGCCGCCCCAGTCGCCGCGGGGGAGGGAGCGGTCGTCGCGGGCGCAGCACCGGCAGGCGCCTCGGCCACGGGCAGCGCCTTCTCGATGGTGCCGAGAATGCGGTCGATCACCGTCTGGTCGATCGGCTGTTCGGCGAATAGCGAGGGATCGGGGCTGAGCGTCCCCGCCGCGAGGGCACCCGCATAGATCGAATCCATCCGCCGAATCGCCTCGCGCAGCATCAACGGCAGCGAGGCCTCGTTGGGCGCGGTCAGCGCGAATTCACCGAGGAGGCGGTTGTCGGGGCCATAGCGCGCGGTGAAGACACCCTTGACCGGACCGCCCGGCCATTGCCGTTCGATCCGGGCCATCGGCATGATCACGTCGGCGGCGCCGAACTGGTCGAGAATGTTGCGCCACCACGTGCGGCTGCGCCGATCGACCTGCCCTGCGGTCAGCAGCAGCGATTCGCCACCCGCGCCGTTGGGTCGGACATAATCGATCGAGCTATTCGCAGTCTGGTACTCGGCCCACGCCCTTTGCCACGGCGTGCGCACTTCGTAGAGCGTCGCCGCGCCGCCCGAATAGCTCACGGGGATGATCAGCAGCGGGGCGGAACGCGCGCGTTCGCCACTCATCCCCAGAATCTCACCGGCGCGGGCCCGATCGAAGATCACCCCCAGCTTGGCGATATAGCGGTGCGGCCCCAGTTGCTCTCGCTCGATCACGATGGCCGAAACCATCGAATCGATCGTCCCTTCGGCCAGCGCGGGCGCCTTGCCGCTATGCCCGGTCTCGGTCCACAACTTGTCCCAGGCCAGCTTCTGCGCCTCTTTCCAGCCCTTCTCGCGCGCCTCCTCGGCCGTGTCGCCGGTGGTCTCGACGACGATCCCGCCAACCTCGAAGTCGCTGTTGCTGGCAATCGGCGCAATCCCGCGCTCGCCCTCGACTTGGGCGAGGAGGCGCAGCGAAAACGCCGCGAGCAGCAGCAGCGCCAGCACCACAAGGGTACGACGCAGGGGTGATGCAGCGACGAAAGTCAGGGGGCGCGCGGCGGCCAAGCGGACTCCGAAAAAGCTATGTTCTCGCCGGGCGGCGGACGTTGGCGGGGCTTTTGCCCAAAGGCGTGTGGAAATGAAAGCCGGAAAGCGGTAGGCGGCGCGCGCCATGGCGACGAACACCCCCCCACCCGAAAGCTACACTTACGCCAAGGCCGGCGTCTCGATCGCCGCGGGCAACGCGCTGGTCCGGGCGATCGGCCCGCTTGCCCGCTCGACCGCGCGCCCCGGCGCCGATGCCGAACTGGGCGGTTTCGGCGGGTTCTTCGATCTCAAGGCCGCGGGATATACCGATCCCTTGCTGGTCGCCGCCAACGACGGCGTGGGGACCAAGGTCAAGCTGGCGATCGATCATGACCGGCACGACGCGATCGGCATCGATCTGGTCGCGATGTGCGTCAACGATTTGATCGTTCAGGGCGCCGAGCCGCTGTTTTTCCTGGATTATTTCGCCACCGGAAAGCTCGACAACGGCGTCGCCGAACGCGTGGTCGCGGGCATCGCCGATGGGTGCAAGATCGCCGGCTGCGCGCTGATCGGGGGCGAAACCGCCGAAATGCCGGGGATGTACGCCGCGGGCGACTACGACCTGGCAGGGTTCTGCGTCGGCGCGGTCGAGCGCGGGCAACAGTTGACCGGGGATCGCGTGGCAGCGGGCGACGTGCTGCTCGGCCTCGCCAGTTCGGGTGTCCATTCCAATGGCTATTCGCTGGTCCGGCGGCTGGCCGACGATCTCGGCTGGCGGATGAACCGTCCGGCGCTGTTCGACCAGGAGCGGCTGCTGATCGACACCCTGATCGAACCGACCCGCATCTACGTGAAGAGCTTGCTGCCATTCATTCGTGCGGGCCGTATCCACGCACTGGCGCATATCACCGGCGGCGGGCTGCTGGAGAACGTGCCGCGGGTGCTGCCTGCGGGCCTTCACGCGCGCATCGACGCCGATGCGTGGCCGCAGCCGCGGCTGATGGCTTTTCTCCAGGGCCAGGGCAATATCGAGCCGGTGGAAATGGCGCGGACCTTCAACTGCGGGATCGGCATGGTGCTGGTGGTGGCCGAAGGCGAGGCCGAATCGCTTTCGCACGATCTGGCCGCGGCGGGCGAGACGGTGTTCCGCATCGGCGAAATCGTCGCCGGAGAGCGCGGCTGCACGGTCGTCGGCAGCCACGAGACGTGGAGCGCGCGTGCCGCGTGGAGCGCGACGCACGATGGCTAAAGCTCCGGTCGCGGTCCTGATCTCGGGCAGCGGCACCAACATGGCTGCGCTGCTCTACGCGAGCCGCACCGCAGCTTGTCCCTACGAGATCGTGCTGGTCGCCAGCAACAATCCCGATGCCGGTGGCATCACCCTCGCCGCGGCCGAGGGCGTCCCGACGTTCGTCCTGCCGCACAAGGGCATGGCGCGCGAAGATCACGACGCCGCCATGGACGCCGCAGTCTGCGCTTCCGGCGCGCAGTTCTTAGCATTGGCGGGTTACATGCGGATCCTCTCGCCCGAGTTCGTGGCGAAGTGGGATGGGCGGATGGTCAATATCCATCCCTCGCTGCTGCCCAGCTACCCCGGCCTGCACACCCACGAACGCGCGCTCGCGGCGGGCGACAGTCAGGCCGGATGCAGCGTGCATATGGTCACCGCCGAGCTCGACGCGGGCCCACTGCTTGGCCAGACCCCGGTCGCGATCCTGCCCGGAGATACCGTCGAAACGCTCTCCGCGCGGGTGTTGATCGCCGAACATCAGCTCTATTCGCGCTGCCTCGCCGCGCTGGTCACGCGCGAGTCCTCGCCCGATCATCTGGTCGCTCAGGTCCGCGAGCGCGCGCTGGCGTTGCCTGAAACGGACGAAGTGCTCAGCCACGGGATGCCCTGCTTCGGGGTGACCCGGGGCAAGAAATTCGCCTACGTCAGCCTCGATCACCACGGCGACGGCAAGACCGCGCTGCTGGTCAAGATCGGCGGGCTCGACGAGCAGCAGCAGCTGATCGAGAACGACCCTGAGCGCTACTATCGCCCCGCCTATTTCGGCGACGCGTGGATCGGCATCCGCCTCGACATCGGCGGCAACGACTGGGATCACATCGGCGAGTGGCTGGCCCGCAGCTGGCGGATGAGCGCACCGAAGAAACTGACCGCGCTGCTTGACGTGGCCGACGCGTTCTAACCCCTCTTGCCGACCCCCGGAACCAGCATCCCCACCCGTTTGCGGTAGGCGACGTAGTCATCGCCGAACACGCCGACCAGATCGCGTTCCTCATGGCCGATGGCGATCAGGACATAGACCGTCATCGCTGCGGCCAGCAGAAGGTGGCCGTAGCTCATCGTCGGGGTTGCCCAGAAGGCGAGGAGGAAGCCCGAATAGATCGGGTGGCGGACGACGCGGTAGAACGCGGGCGTGGTCAGCTGCCCAGCGGGCGCCTCGCTGCCCTGCCAGAAACGCCAGACCTGGGCGAGGCCGAACAGTTCGAAATGGCTGATCAGCCATGTGCTTATGAACACGATCACCCAGCCCAGCGCGAACAGCGCCCACAGCACCGTGCGGCCCGTGGGATCGGTCACATCCCACACCGTCCCGCCGATCGGATGCCAGAAGGCATACAGCAGAAACAGAACCCCGGCCGCGGCCAGGCAATAGACGCTGCGTTCGATCGGCTGCGGCACGATCTTTGTCCATCGTGCCTTGAACCCTGGCCGCGCCATGACGGAGTGCTGGACCCCGAACAGCGCGATCAGGGCAAGGTCGATGAGCGCGGCGGTGGCGGGCGGTGCGGCAAATCCCTTGTCGACGTGGGTGGGCAGCGCGGGATATGCCGCCACAAAGCCGATCAGATAAACGAAAGCAGCGAAGAACGCCGCATAGCAAACCAGCGCGATGACGAGGTACAGCGAACGAGCCATGAGACGTCTCCAAATTTGTACGAGGTAGCCGGGCGTCCTCGGCGGCGCCCCGGTCCTTGCTCCCTTAGTCGTCGGGCCCGCGCACCGGGGCGAAGTTGGCGTGGACCAGCCACCACTTGCCGCCATCCTTGACATAGACCCGGGTCGACTTGGCGGTCGCCGGATTGATCTTGCCGTCGGCGCTGCGGTTCATCCCGGCGAAGTTGTAAGTCAGGATCGCGGTGTCGCCGTAAACCTGGACGTGCGGATTCTGCATGTCCGAAAACATCGGCTTGGTGTCTTGCGGGACCGCGAGCATGGCCTCGGCCATCGCCTTGCCCACCAGCAGCGTAGGATAGTCCTGGTTGAACTCGGTGTAGTCGTCAGCGACATTGGCCCGCTGCTGCGCGGTGGTGCCACCCGACCGTTCGGCCGCCCAGTGCGCCCGCGCCAAAGCCATGACGCCGGCGGCGACAGCGGGCTCGTCTTGGCCCAGACCAGGCGTGGCGGTAGTGGCTAGCGCGGCCAATATGGCGAAGCCGACGTTTGTCTTGAGTCTCGACATCTGGATATCCTCCGGTTGTGCGACCCCGGAGGGGGATTAACATCGGCAGGACACTCAGAACCCCCTAGGGCTGCCGACGGAGTTATGATCCGCCCTTCGGCCCCACGAGTCAACGGGTTGCTTCTGAAACGAAAGGGCCGCCGGATCGCTCCGGCGGCCCTAAATTCGAAAGTGCGCGAGTTCAGCCGACAATCTCTTCCGGCTTGAAAAAGTAGGCGATCTCGATCGCGGCGTTCTCGTCGCTGTCCGAGCCGTGGACGGTATTGGCTTCGATGCTCTCGGCCAGTTCCTTGCGGATCGTGCCGGGCTCGGCGTTGGCGGGGTTGGTGGCGCCCATGATGTCGCGGTTGCGCTGCATCGCGTTCTCGCCCTCGAGCACCTGGACCACCACGGGGCCGCTCGTCATGAATTCGACCAGCTCGCCAAAGAACGGCCGTTCCTTGTGGACCGCGTAGAAGCCCTCGGCCTGCTGACGGGTCATGTGGATGCGCTTGCTGGCGACCACGCGCAGCCCAGCTTCTTCGAGCATCTTGGTGACCGCGCCGGTCAGGTTGCGGCGGGTGGCGTCGGGCTTGATGATCGAAAAGGTGCGGTTGCCGGCCATGATCGGGTCCTTGAAAGAATGTTGCGTTCGCTTGGCGCGCGCCCCTAGCGGGGATCATGCTGCGCTGCAAGGTGGGGCTGCCGAGCTGCAAGATCGCTTGGGGGCAACCGCATACCGGTGTTAGGTGTGAGAAGGTGGTCGCATTGTGGGAGACCCTGCCTTGGAACCGCAAATCCACCTCTTGTCGCGCCGCGCGTTTGCCGGATCGGCGCTGGCCACCGCCGCGCTAGTTGCAGCCAAGGGCGTGCAAGCAGCAAGCAAGCTGTCGCCTACCCCGTCACAGACGGAAGGTCCGTTCTATCCACATCAGCGGCTGGCCGAAGAAGATGCCGACCTGACCTGGATCAAGGGGCACAAGCGCCGGGCTCAGGGCAAGGTAATCCAGGTCACCGGCCGCGTGTTCGACCGCTACGGCAACCCGGTCCGCGGCGCGCGGGTCGAGTTGTGGCAATGCAATTCGCTGGGCCGCTACGCCCATCCCGGCGACATCGCGACGGTGCCGCTCGATCCCGATTTCCAGGGCTATGCCGCGATTCGCACAGGTCGGAAGGGCGAATGGCGGATCACCACGATCAAGCCCGCCGCCTACGATTCGCCGATCGGCAGGCGAACCCCGCACATCCACTTCACCGTTCACGGCAACAGCGGCAAGCTGACGACTCAGATGTACTTTTCCGACGATGAGGCGACCAACCTCAAGGACGGGCTCTACAAGAACCTTGGCGGCGAGGCCGCGCGCACCGTCGCCCGGCTTGGCGCGGCGAACCAGTATGACTGGGACATCGTCCTGCGGAGCTGAGCAGCCAAGGACTCAGGCGGCCTTTTCCCACTTGGTCCGGGACAGCTGCCGCCAATAGTTTCGTTCGAGTCCCTCGCGCCCGTCGAGCGAGCGCCAGGTGGCTCGGGCGTGGTCGAGCGTGGCATCGTCGAACAGCAGGAACACGCGTTCGAAATCTTCCGCACCCTCGCGCCACAGGCCGTCTGCCAGCGCCACGAACCGCGCCCCGTTGGGAGCGGCAAGGCTGTCGGCCAACAGGATCGGCTGGCGGGCATCGTGCGGCCCGCCCGCGGGTGCGTGGGCGAGGAACTGGTCCTTGGCCGCCCACAGCGCCTCGCTGATCCGCGCAAGCTGTTCCACGTCCGCGGACACTACCAGCGCCCGCGCCTTGGCGTCCATCATCCTGGCCGCTAGCGCGGGCAGCGCCTCTTCGACAGAGGACTGGCTCAGCTGGTAGAAATCAACCCTCAAGCACATCCCTTACATAGCGATCGAGCAGGCGCACGCCGAAGCCGGTGGCGCCCTTGTCCCAAGTGGCGCCGGGCTTGTCCGCCCAGACCATCCCGGCGATGTCACAGTGTGCCCAGGCCACGCCCTTGTCGACGAAGCGCTGGATGAACTGCGCCGCGGTGATCGAGCCGCCATAGCGCGGGCCGATGTTCTTCATGTCGGCGATCGGGCTGTCGATCAGCTTGTCGTAGGCAGCGCCCAGCGGGAAGCGCCACAGCTTGTCGCCGCTGGTCTTGCCTGCGGCGAGCAGCGCGTCGGCCAGCGCATCGTCGTTCGAAAACACCCCGCCGTGCTCGTGGCCCAGGCTGATGATCATCGCCCCGGTCAGCGTGGCGAGATCGACGATCGTCGCGGGCGCGAACTCCTTCTGCGTCCAGGTGATCGCGTCGCACAGCACCAGCCGCCCTTCGGCGTCGGTGTTGATCACCTCGATCGTCTGCCCCGACATCGAGGTGACGACGTCGCCCGGGCGCTGCGCCGCGCCGTCGGGCATGTTCTCGACCAGCCCGCAGATGCCGACCACGTCGGCCTTCGCCTTGCGCGTGGCGAGGGCGAGCATCGCGCCTGCCACCGCCGCGGCGCCGCCCATGTCCCACTTCATGTCTTCCATCCCCGCGGCGGGCTTGATCGAGATCCCGCCGGTGTCGAAGGTCACCCCCTTGCCGACAAAGGCGGTCGGCTTTTCGGCGTCGGCCCCCTTCCAGCGCATCGCCAGGATTCGCGGCTCGCGAACCGAGCCCTGCGACACGCCCAGCAGCGAGCCCATTCCCAGCGCGGTCATCGCCGCCTTGTCGAGCACGGTGATCTCGACGCCGAGCGCCTCGAGCCTCCGGCAGCGCTCGACGAAGCTTTCGGGGTAAATGATGTTGGCCGGCTCGGTGACGAGTTCGCGCGCGAAGGAAACCCCGGCGACGACCGCGGCTTCGCTCGCCCATGCCGCTTCGGCTCCCGCGGGAGCGCCTACGACGGTGACTTCGGCCAGCGTCGCCTTGCGCTCTTCGGCGAGGCGAGTGCGATAGACATCGTAGCGCCAGCCGCGCAGCACGGTGCCCAGCACCAGCGCCGCAGCCTCGGCCGCGGTGATCGTGGACCCGCCCAGGTCATAGGCCGCTCCGGTTTCGCCCGAGGCTAGGTAACGTGCGGTGACCGCCGCCCCGGCCTGCTCGAACGCGGCCAGCCGGCCCTCGGCGGTGGGCTCGCCGATCCCGACCAGCACGTTGCGGCGCAAGTCGCTGCCCCCGCCTGAAAAGCTTTCGAACACTTGCCCCAGTTTGCCGGAAAAGCGCGATGCGCGCGCCGCATCGGCGACTGCCGTCTCAAGCCCGTGGGGCAGCTTGCCCTGCTCGACAACGCGGACAACGAGGCGGGGCATGGCGGCTGCGGGCGCGCCTTGGGCGACGAACGTGACCTTCATGGCGGGAGGCTCCTGGCAAACGGGGGACGGCCCGCAAAACCGGGCGAATGGCGTTGCGATTAGTGCGGGGCGGTGCGATAGGCAAGCCATGCAAAGGTCGCCGCGGTCCGCTCCGCAAGCCCCGTTTTCAAGCTTGCGCGGGGTTGCAGTCGGCCTTGCCCTGGCCTGCTCGCTACCCGCGCTGGCCTGGCCCGGACTGGCCGCCGCGCAGGATGGATCTGCCGCGATAGACAAGGAAAAGGCCGAGCAGGCTCCGGCCGAACCGACCTCCTCGGACCCATTGGGCGTCCAACAAGGCGAAACCTTCCCCGCCCCCGCTCTGTCGCAACCCGCTTCGCCCTCAGCCGACGAGCCGCGGATAAACTTCGAGGCAGACCGGGTCGAATACGGCAACGAGACCCAGGTGGTTACCGCCGCGGGCAACGTCGTGCTGGTCAAGGGCAACCAGTCGGTGCGCGCCGACGCGGTGACATGGAACCGCGAGACCGGCCAGATCGTCGCCACCGGCAATGTCCGCGCGGTCGATCAGGACGGCAACCTGCTGCTGACCGACCGGGTCGAGCTGACCGACGAGCTCAAGGCCGGGATGATCGAAAACCTGCTGATCGTGATGCGCGAGGGCGGGCGGATCGCCGCCGACGCGGGCGTTCGCGACGAAGCCGGGCGGATCACCCTGACCAACGCCGCCTACACCGCTTGCGCCGTCGAGGATTCCAAGGGTTGCGCCAAGCGGCCGAGCTGGCGGATCAACGCCCGCCGGGTGGTCTACGATCCGGCGAAACAGCGGGTGCGCTACGACAACGCCCGGCTGCAAATCTTCGGAATCGCGATACCCCTGCCGTACCTCGCGCATTCGACCGACGGCTCGGCCGGGTCGGGCGTGCTCCCACCCGAGCTGCGATTCTCGCGCTCGAACGGCGGGGAGCTAGAGCTGGGCTATTACCTGCGCCTCTCGGAATCGCGCGATCTCACGCTGTCGGGCCACGTCTACACCAAGTCGCTGCCGATGCTCGCCGCTCAGTATCGCGAGCTGACCGACAAAGGCGCGTACCAGATCACCGGCTATGCCACGCGCAGTTCGCGCCTGCCGATCGAACAGACCGGCGGAATCCGGCGCAACGATTTCCGCGGGGCGATCGACGCCAATGGCAAGTTCCAGTTCACTCCCGAATGGAGCCTGACCGCCTCTACCCGCCTGACCACCGACCGCACCTTTCTGCGCCGCTACGACATCAGCCGCGACGACCGCCTGCGCAACACGCTCAACCTCGAACGGATCACCCCGGACAGCTACCTGAGCGTGGCCGGCTGGGCGACCCAGTCGTTGCGCGTGGGCGAGAACCAGGGCCAGGTCCCGATCGCGCTGCCGGCGATCGACTTCCGCCGACGGATCACGGTGCCGGTGATCGGCGGCAAGGTCGAATTGCGAGCCAACTCGCTGGGGATCATCCGCAGCGATGGTCAGGATACCCAGCGCGCCTTTGCCGGCGTCCGCTGGGATTTGCGCAAGATTACCGTGGCCGGGATCGACGCCACACTGACCGGGCTGGTCCGTGGCGACGTCTATCACAGCGACGAGAATTTCCTGACTGCCACCCCGGCCTATCGCGGCAACGCCGGGTGGCAGGGGCGCGCGGTCGCGCTGGCCGCGGTCGACGTCAAATATCCGCTGGTCGGAGCGCTGCTGGGGGGAACGCAGATCCTCACCCCGCGCTTCCAGATCGTCGCCAGCCCGCCGGTCGACAACCTTTCCATCCCCAACGAGGATGCCCGGGCGATCGACCTGGAGGATTCCAACCTGTTCGCGCTCAACCGCTTCCCCGGTCACGACCGGATCGAGGATGGGGTTCGCTTCACCTACGGGGTCGATTGGCTGCTCGAACGCCCCCAGTGGCGGGTCAGCGCCAATGTTGGGCAAAGCTATCGCCTGACCAACAAGCCCTCGATCTTTCCCGACGGCACCGGGCTGACCAGCCGCACCTCCGACGTGGTCGGACGCACCCAGGTGCGCTTCCGCGATTTTGTCGCGCTAACCCACCGCTACCGGCTCGACAAGGACACCCTGGCGGTCCGCCGCAACGAATTCGACGCGACGATCGGTAGCCACCGCACCTACCTCGAACTCGGTTACCTTCGGCTCAACCGCGACATCGCCGCGTTCGAAGACCTGCAGGACCGCGAGGAACTGCGTGTGGCCGGGCGGGCCGCTTTCGCGCGCTATTGGTCGGTATTTGGATCGGCGGTGTTCAACCTGACCGATCGAGACGAGGATCCGTCGTTCACTTCCGACGGGTTCGAGCCGCTGCGCACCCGCCTTGGCGTCGCCTATAACGACGAATGCCTGGAGATGAGTTTTACCTGGCGGCGCGATTACGTCTCGACCGGCGACGCGCGCAAGGGGAACTCGTTCATCGTCCGCTTCTCGCTCAAGAACCTCGGCCTGCGGTGATACTTGGCAGCCCCCGGGTCCTTGGCAGTAGCGACCAAAGCCGCTATCGCGCCGCCGCAGCGGGTTCACTCAGCTTCGGTTAAGCCGCTCGCCCACACATGGCGGCCCAATCGGAACGGGATATTCCCCGCCCCGCATGCACAGGAACGACACCTTCGTGAGCCATAGCGCCTTTCGCCTTACTCCCGCCCGTCTCGCCGTGATGACCGGTCTGCTCGCCCTGGCCGGCGCCGCGGTGGCGCAAGATGTCGCGCCCGCACCCGCGCCCGCCAGTGACGAAGCACCCGCAGCCGAAGTCGCCGCGCTCAATCTACCGCAAGGTCCCACCACCTTTCTTGCGCCTAACCCCAACGTGCGCCGCGCGACAGCCAAGGTGAACGGCGATATCATCACCGAAACCGACATCAGCCAGCGGGTCGCGCTGGTGGTGGCGGCCAGCGAGGCCAAGATCGGCGCGGAGGAATTGGGCCGCCTGCGCCTTCAGGTGTTGCGCAACCTGATCGACGAAACGTTGCAGATCCAGGAAGCCAAGGCCGCCGAGATCGAGGTCGGCGACGACGAGGTGAACCAGACTTTCGCCCGCGTAGCCCAGCAGAACTTCGGTCAGAACCCGGCCGCGCTCGACGGCTATCTGACCCGGATCGGTTCCTCCGCGAATTCGCTCAAGCGGCAGATCCGCGGCGAACTTTCGTGGCAGCGCCTGCTGCGCCGCAACGTCCAGCCGTTCATCAACGTCTCGGACGGCGAGGTGAACGAAACGCTCGAGCGGCTCAAGGCGGCCAAGGGCACCGACGAATACCGGATCGGCGAAATCTTTCTCTCGGCAACCGAGGATACCAAGACCGCGTCGTTCGAGAACGGCAAGAAGATTGTCGAGCAGATCAGGCAGGGCGGCAGCTTCGTTGCCTATGCCCGCCAGTTCTCCGAGGCTTCGACCGCCGCGGTCGGGGGCGATCTGGGCTGGATCCGCCTCGCGCAGCTGCCGGCCGAACTGGCCACCGTAGCCCGCGATCTCGGGGCCGGTCAGTTGGTCGGTCCGGTGGAGGTTCCAGGCGGTTTCTCGATCCTTTACATGATCGACAAGCGCCAGGTCCTGACCGCCGATCCGCGCGACGCATTGCTCAGCCTCAAGCAGATCACGCTGACGTTCCCCAAGGGCGCGACGCAGGCCTCGGCGGCGCCGAAGGTCGTCGAATTCACCCGCGGGGTTCAGGCGATGAAGGGTTGCGGAGAAGCCGAAACTGCGGCCGCCGCGCTCGGCGCCACGGTCGTCGGCAACGACAACATAAAAGTGCGCGATTTGCCTGCTCCGCTCCAGGAAGCGATGCTCAAGCTCTCGCTGGGCGAGACCACGCCGCCATTCGGCTCGGTCGAGGATGGGGTGCGGGTGTTGATGCTGTGCGGGCGCGACGACCCGCAAACCGGTGCAGGTCCGAGCTTTGACGAGCTCATGGCCCAGATGGAGGACGACCGGGTCAACAAGCGCGCCCAGATCTATCTTCGCGACCTGCGGCGCGATGCGGTGATCGACTACAACTGACGCGCATTCGAGCGGGTTCACCCAGGCCCCGGTTCTGCTAGGACCGGGGCGTGCCTAACACGTTGTCCCCCCTCGCCCTGTCACTTGGCGACCCAGCCGGGGTAGGTCCCGAGCTTGCCTGCGCGGCATGGCTCGCGCGACGCGAGGCGGGGCTGGCGCCGTTTTTCGTGGTCGGCAGCATTTCGATCCTCGCCGGTGCGGCGCAGGCCCGCGGGCTGACAGTGCCCTTGTTGGCGATCGACGCGCCCGACGCCGCGGCGGACTGTTTCAGCGATGTTTTGCCGGTGCTCGACATCGCGGGGCTTGATTATGCCCCCGGCTCGCCGAGCAAGGCCGGAGCGGAACTGGCGCTGCAATCGCTGGAGATCGCCACCGGGCTGGTCCGAAGCGGCGCGGCGGCGGCGCTGGTCACCGCACCGGTGGGCAAGGCCCAGTTCGCCGCGGTCGGCTTCAGCCATCCCGGCCAGACCGAATACGTCGCCGAACGCTGCGGCGTTTCCGCAGGCAACGCGGTGATGATGCTTGCCGGGCCAAGCCTGCGGGTGGTGCCGGTCACGGTCCACGTCGCGCTGGCCGAGGTGCCCGGGCTGCTCACCGCCGAGCTGATCCGCAACCGCACCGCCATCGCCGCCGCCGCGCTGGCCCGCGATTTCGGGATCGAGCGACCGCGGATCGCGCTGGCCGGGCTCAACCCCCACGCCGGTGAGGATGGCCGCTTCGGGCGCGAGGAAATCGCGATCATCGCCCCCGCCGTCGCCCAGCTCCGCGCCGAGGGGTTCGACATTGCCGGACCCTTGCCCGCCGACGGGATGTTCCACGCCGAAGCCCGCGCGCGCTATGACCTGGCGGTGTGCATGTACCACGATCAGGCGCTGATCCCGTTGAAAGCGCTCGATTTCGACCATGGGGTCAACGTAACGCTGGGGTTGCCGATCGTGCGCACCTCGCCCGATCACGGCACTGCTTTCGGCATCGCCGGGACCGGGCAGGCGCGGGTGGGGCCGACTTTGGCCGCGATCCGCATGGCGGGCGAATGCGCGGCGCGGCGAGCGGCTGCTTGAGCACATTGCCCCCCTTGCGCGAAGTCATAGCGCGCCACGGCCTTTCCGCGAGCAAGGCGCTCGGCCAGAACTTCCTGCTCGACGAGAACCTGCTCGATCGGATCGCAGCGATTCCCGGCATCCTGGCAGGGCAGGAGGTGCTCGAGATCGGCCCCGGCCCGGGCGGGCTGACCCGCGCACTGCTCCGCGCCGGGGCACACGTCACCGCGATCGAGATGGACCGCCGCTGCATGCCCGCGCTGGCCGAACTGGGCGAAGCGTTCCCCGGGCGGCTGCGCGTGCTCGAAGGCGATGCGCTCAAGCTCGATCACGGGATCGAAGGTCCGTTCCACATCGTCGCCAACCTGCCCTACAACGTCGGTACCGCGCTGCTGGTCGGCTGGCTGGGCGGGGAGGCCTGGCCGCCGCAATGGGCCTCGCTGACGCTGATGTTTCAGGAGGAAGTCGCCCGACGGATCGTCGCCGCGCCCGATACCTCGGCCTATGGGCGGCTAGCGGTGCTCGCCCAGTGGCGCAGTTCGGCAAAGTTGGCGCTCAAGGTCCACCGCAGCGCATTCACCCCGCCGCCCAAAGTGATGAGCGCGGTGGTCCATATCGTCCCCACGGCGATGCCCGAGGGGGTTTCGGCGCGGGTGCTGGAGCGCGTCACCGCAGCTGCCTTCGGCCAGCGCCGCAAGATGCTGCGGCAAAGTCTCAAAAGTCTCGACGGGGCGCTCGTGGCGCTCGACGCACGGACCATCGATCCCCAACGTCGCGCCGAAACGCTGAGCGTGGACGAATTTGTCGCGGTGGCGCGGGCGCTAAGCTGATGCCGCCTTCTTCCGCTGCCGCCAGGCGTGGAGCAGCGGTTCGGTGTAACCGTTGGGCTGCTCGACACCCTTGAAAACAAGCTCGCAAGCAGCTTGAAATGCCATGCTTTTATCGAAGTCGGGCGCCATCGGTTCGTACAGCGGATCGCTTGCGTTCTGCGCATCGACTCTCGCCGCCATTCGCTTGAGCGCATCCATCACCTGATCGCGGGTGCAGACCCCGTGGAGCAGCCAGTTGGCCATGTGCTGCGACGATATCCGCAGCGTCGCGCGATCCTCCATCAGTCCGATGTCGTTGATATCGGGCACTTTCGAGCAGCCGACGCCCGCGTCGATCCAGCGCACGACATAGCCGAGCAAGCCTTGCGCGTTGTTTTCGAGTTCGTCCCGTATTTCGGCTTCGGACCAGTTGGTTCCTTCCGCCAGTGGAATCGTCAACAGGTCCTCGAGCCCCGGAATTCCCAGCAGTTCGACCTCACGCTGACGCTCGAACACATCGACCTGATGATAGTGCAGCGCGTGGAGCGTCGCCGCGGTCGGCGAAGGAACCCAGGCGGTGTTGGCCCCGGTGCAAGGGTGAGCGATCTTCTCGATCAACATCGCGTGCATCCGGTCGGGCGCCGCCCACATCCCCTTGCCGATCTGCGCCTTGCCCGAGAAGCCGTGCTGCAAGCCTATGGCGACATTGCGCTTTTCGTAGGCGTCGATCCACTTCGACTGCTTCATCGCGCCTTTGCGGACCATCGCCCCGGCCTGCATAGAGGTGTGCATCTCGTCGCCCGTCCGGTCGAGGAAACCGGTGTTGATGAACACCACACGGTCTCTCACCGCGTGAATGCACGCCGAAAGATTGGCAGATGTGCGGCGCTCCTCATCCATCACCCCAACTTTGACGGTGTGCCGCGGCAGTTCGAGCAAATCCTCTACCGCATCGAACAAATCATTGGTAAAGCCACATTCCTCCGGGCCGTGCATCTTCGGCTTGACGATGTAGATCGAGCCGCAACGCGAATTGCGATAACGCCCAAGACCGGCGATGTCGTGCGCACCGATGGCGCTGGTGATCACCGCGTCCATAATTCCCTCGGGAATTTCCGATCCATCGGCGAGGCGGATCGCGGGGTTGGTCATCAGGTGACCGACGTTGCGCACGAACAGCAGGCTGCGTCCCGGCACGTCGATGGGCGAGCCGTCAGTGGCGGTCCAGCGGCGATCTGGCTCGAGCGAGCGGGTCTGCTCGGCCCCGCCCTTGGCGAAGCTCGCGGTCAGATCGCCGCGCATCAGGCCCAGCCAGTTACGATAGGCGTGGAGCTTGTCTTCGGCATCGACCGCGGCCACCGAATCCTCGAGATCGACGATCGTGGTCAGCGCGGATTCGAGCACGATGTCGGCGATCCCGGCGCGGTCTTCAGAGCCCACCGGATGGCTCGAATCGATCACAATTTCGATATGCAAGCCGTTGTTACAAAAAAGTAATCCGCCTTCGGATCGGCCGAGATACTGGCGTGGATCGCACAGCAGCGGCAAGTCACCGCCATCCCACTCCGCCCAGTCGTCGCCCGCTTCGAGCGGAATCGCCAGGTCGAGAAACGCGCGCCCCGCAGCGACCACCGCGGCACCACGCGCGGGATCGTAGCCTTTGCCCGGGGCGGCAGGCGCCGCCGGCAGCGCGTCGGTGCCATACCATGCGTCGTAAAGGCTGCCCCAGCGCGCGTTGGCGGCGTTAAGCGCAAACCGTTCGTTGAGCGAGGGAACGACGAGTTGGGGCCCGGCCAGCGCGGCGATCTCGCGATCGACGTTCTGCGTCCCGATGGTGAAGTCGCCGGGATCGCTGACGAGATAGCCGATCTGCTCGAGGAAGGCCCGGTATGCCGCTTCATCGTGAGGCTTTCCACGGCGCTCCTGATGCCAGGCGTCGATTTGCGCCTGCAGGATATCGCGCCTCGCCAAGAGCTCGCGATTGCGCGGCACGAACCGCGTGCACAGCGCCGCGAAATCCGCCCAGAACTTCGCCCCGTCGCGCCCCAGCGGTGCGAGCACGTCGTGTTCGATGAAATCAGCCAGCCGGGCTTCGACCTGCAATCCGGCGCGTTCGACTGTCTTGTCCATACAACCTCGCTTTCCCGGAACGCGCGAGCGGCTCCGGATATATCGCTTGCTGCCCTGGGGAGGTACCCCGCGCCTATGGCGCAAGCCGCTGCGGTTGGCAACGATGCGCGGGTTCGGCTAGGGCTGGTTGCAGATGCAACAGCTTTCCCCCGCCGAGGCCGCGCTGGTCAACCTGGTCGACCCCGCCCCGATGCTCGCCCAAGTCGAGACATGGAGCGCGATCAACAGCGGCACGCGCAATCTGGCCGGTCTGACGGCACAGGCAGAAGCGCTTGCAGCTGCATTCGCCCCCCTGCCCGGCCGAATCGAACTGGTCGACGCCGCCCCGGTGGACGCGGTCGCGCCAGACGGCACCGTGCAGCCGCTCGAACACGGCCGCCATCTTGTCCTGCGGGTCCGGCCCGACGCCGCTCGGCGCATTCTGCTAACCGGCCATATGGACACCGTCTTCGCCACGGACCATCCGTTTCAGGCGCAACGCTGGATCGACGAGGAAACGCTCAACGGACCCGGCGTGGCCGACATGAAGGGCGGGCTGGCAGTGATCCTCGCCGCGCTGACCGCGTTCGAGGCCAGCCCGGCGGCTTCGCGGATCGGCTACGACGTGCTGGTCAATTCGGACGAGGAAACCGGTTCGCTGTCCTCCGCCGCGCTGATCGCCGATCTGGCGCAAGGCAAGGCCGCAGCGTTGACTTATGAGCCCTCTGCCCTGCCCGATGGAACGCTGGCGGGCGCGCGCGGCGGCAGCGGCAACTTTTCCGCGGTCGTCACCGGCCGCTCGGCCCACGCCGGGCGCAATCCCTCGTGGGGCCGCAACGCCGTTGTCGCCGCAGCCGACCTCGCCTTGCGGCTCAAGACGATGGAGAGCGCGAGCCTGTCGATCAACCCGGCCCGGATCGAGGGGGGTAGCGCCAACAACGTCGTCCCCGACCACGCCATTCTGCGCTTCAACATCCGCCCGCGGGGAACGCTCGACGCCGAGCGTTTCGACCACGCGATCTACGGCGTCTGTCGCGAGGTGGAACTCGAACACGAGGTCGAGGTCCGGCTCCACGGCGGGATCACCCGTGCCCCCAAGCCGCTGACCCCGGCCGCGGAGACGCTGTTCGGGCTGGTTCGCGACTGCGGAGCCGCGCTCGGCCAGACGATCGCCTGGCAGACTTCGGGCGGGGTTTGCGACGGCAACAACATTGCCGCTTGCGGGGTGCCGGTGGTCGATACGATGGGTGTGCGCGGGGGCGCGATCCACAGCAGCGACGAGTACCTGATCGTACCCTCGCTGGCCGAGCGCGCGGCGCTGTCGGCGGTGGTTCTGCACCGCCTCGCCGGGGGAGAATGACGATGGCCTTCCGCATTCGGGCTGCGAAGACCGGCGACCTTCAACCTCTCTACGAGATGGCCAAACTGACCGGCGGCGGATTCACAAACCTGCCGCCAGATCGCAAGGCGCTCTCGGCCAAGCTCGCTCGCTCCGCCGAGGCATATGATCGAAGCGATGACCAGGGTGGCGACGAACTCTTTGTGATCGTGCTGGAAAATGCCGAAACCGGTGAAGTTCGCGGGACCGCGCAGATGTTCACCCGGGTGGGCCAGTCGTCACCGTTCTACAGCTATCGCCTGGCCACGCTGACCCAGCATTCGAAGGAACTGGCGCGTACCTTCCGCGCCGAGATGCTCAACCTCGTCACCGATCTGGAAGGATCGAGCGAGGTTGGCGGGCTGTTTCTTCACCCGTCCGAGCGTGCCGGCGGGCTGGGACTTTTGCTCGCACGCAGCCGCTACCTGTTCATCGCCATGCACCGCGCGCGATTCGGCGACCGAATCCTCGCCGAATTGCGCGGGGTGATCGACGAGCGCGGCGGATCGCCGTTCTGGGACGGAGTGGCGGGACGATTCTTCGGGATGGGCTTCCAGGAAGCCGACTATTTCAACGCAATCAACGGCCACCAGTTCATCGCCGACCTCATGCCCAAGCACCCGGTGTACATCGCGATGTTGCCCGAAACCGCGCGAAGCGCCATCGGCCTGCCGCATCCGTCGGGACGTGCGGCGATGCGGATGCTCGAGGCCGAAGGATTCGCCTACGAGGGCTACGTCGATATCTTCGACGGCGGCCCGACGATGACCGCGCGCACCGACCGGGTCGAGAGCATCTGCAACGCGCGGAGCGGCCTCGTCGCCGAAATGTCCGGTGAAGCGGCCATCAAGGCGCTTGTCGCAACCGGCCATCTCGCCGAGTTTCGCTGCTGCTTCGGGATGATCGACGAGCGCGAGGGGGCAGTGGCGATCGACCCCGCGTGCGCCGCCACGCTGGATGTCAGGCCCGGCGATGCCGTCTGGTGGATTGCGCGGTGACGTCATGGCGCTGACCGAGATCAACTTCGACGGGATCGTTGGTCCTTCTCACAATTATGCCGGGCTGAGCCTGGGCAACCTCGCCGCGACCGCCAACGCGGGCGCGGTATCCTATCCGCGCGCCGCGGCCTTGCAGGGGTTGGAGAAGATGTGTGCCAATCGCGCGCTGGGGCTCGAGCAGGGCTTTCTGCTGCCACTGCCCCGCCCGAAAACTGCGTTTCTTGATGCCTTGGGCCAGCCGGACGATCCCGCTCTCCGGGCAGCTGCGTGGTCGGCCTCGGCGATGTGGACTGCCAACGCCGCCACCGTCTCGCCCGCGCCCGACACCGCCGACGGGCGTTGCCACCTGACCCCGGCGAACCTTGCAACGATGCCGCACCGCTCGCTCGAATGGCCCGACACCGCGCGGCAGTTGCGCCTCGCCTTCGCGAATTCACGCCACTTCGCGCACCATGATGCTGTTCCCGCCTGCTTCGGCGACGAAGGCGCGGCCAACCACATGCGCATGGCGGCCAGACACGATGCGCCGGGGATCGAGATCTTCGTCTTCGGGCGCAGCGGCGGCGCATTTCCCGCGCGCCAGCACGAGCAGGCCAGCCGCGCGGTCGCCCGGCTGCACGGGCTGGCCCCGGATCGCGTGCTGTTCGCCGAGCAGAACCCCGCGGCGATCGCGGCGGGAGCGTTCCACAACGATGTCGTGGCCGTCGCCAACGAACGCGTGCTGTTCGCGCACGAAGAAGCGTTCGTCGATCCCGAAGCGCTCTTTGCGCAAATCCGCGAGCGCCTGCCCGAGGCGGAGATCGTGATCGTTCCGGCCTCAGCGGTCAGTCTGGCCGAGGCAGTCGCAAGCTATCTCTTCAACGCCCAGCTGGTTACCCTGCCCGGCAGCGCAGGCATGGCGCTGGTTGTCCCGCAAGAAGCGTGGGACAGCCCCGCGGTACGCGGCTGGCTCGAAGCGATGCTCGCGGGCAATGGACCGATCCGCAAGGTCATCCCGGTCGATGTGCGCCAGTCGATGGCCAACGGCGGCGGGCCAGCGTGCCTGCGGCTGCGGGTGGTCGCCGATCCGGCAACGGTCGATCCGCGCTTCCTGTTGAGCGAGACACGCGCCGACACTATCGCCGCGATTATCACGCAACACTGGCCCGAGCAGATCGATCCGCGCAAGATCGGTAGTCCCACCTTGGCCGGCGAAGTGGCTTCCGCTCGCGCGATTTTGCTTCAAACTCTTGATTTGGCTGAGCTTGTCTGATCCACAAAAACGTCGGCTGGCTTGACAACAGCTCACCGTGTTAACCATCGCCTTGCGCAGCCAGCCTGAACTGGCATGATCGTTGCGACTTGACGCGTTAACTGTAGAGGCCCCTCAATGCTGTCGAAGATTGGCCGCCTGTTCCAGATAAAGACGCGTTTCGAGGCGTTCCTGATCATTTATGCGTTGGCGTTGGGCGCGGTCGAGCGCGGCAGCGCGTATTTGACCCAATACCCCGGCTTCGGCGGCAAGCTGCTGTTCCTCGCCTGCACCGGGGCGGTGTTCATGGCCGGGGCGAAGATCCTCGATTGCCTCAAGCACGAGCAGCGCGCCGCCGCGGCGGCTGAATAGCGAAAGGCCCGCAATGGGCCCCGAAATCCGCTTCGAAAAACTATCTCGCTGCTTTGGCGCGGTGATTGCAGTCGATTCGGTGGACCTGACCATCGGAGCGGGCAGCTTCGTCGCGCTCGTCGGCGAATCCGGATCGGGCAAGTCGACCTTGTTGCGCGCGATCAACCGGCTCGACGAGGGTGCCACCCGCAAGGGCCGGGTGACGATTGGTGCAGAGGATGCAGGCGACGCGCCCGTGACCGCCTTGCGCCGACGGATCGGCTATGTGTTCCAGTCGATCGGGCTGTTCCCGCACATGAACGTCGCCGCCAATGTCGCCATAGGTCGGCGGGCGCGAGGCGAGTTGCTTGACGAGACGGAGGTCGCCACGTTGCTCGGCCAAGTTGGCCTCCCCGCCCGGTTTGCCGTTCGGATGCCGCGCGAACTGTCCGGAGGCCAGGCGCAACGCGTCGGAATCGCGAGGGCGCTGGCAATCGAGCCCGAAATCCTGCTGCTGGACGAACCTTTCGCCGCGCTCGATCCCGTCACCCGCGATGCGCTGGGCAAGACCCTGCGCGCCCTCCACGAGGCGCGCGGGCTGACCACGATCCTCGTCACCCACGACATGGCCGAGGCGATGCTGCTGGCCGACCGGGTGATCGTGATGGCAGCCGGGAGGATTGTCGCGGATGCCACCCCGGCGGACATGGCTGCCGGTCGCGGCGGGGCAGAGGCCGAATCGCTGGTCGCGGTCCCGCGCGAACAGACGCGGCGCATCGCCGAACTCGGCGAATGAGCCGTTTTTCGACCACGCTGTGGGACTTGCGCGACGAGCTCGCCGCGCATCTGGTGCTGTCGTTCGCCGCGCTGGTGCTGGGAATCGTCATCGCCTTGCCGATGATCGTCGCAGCGGCGCGCAACCGAACTGCTGCAAGGGTAGCACTGGGGCTGGCGAGCCTCGTGCAAACCGTGCCCGCGCTTGCGCTGCTGGCATTGTTCTATCCGCTGCTGCTGTGGCTTTCGGCCCTGATCGGCGGCGGCATCCCTGCGCTAGGGTTCCTTCCCGCGCTGCTGGCGCTAGCGCTCTATGCGGTGCTGCCGATCCTCCACAACGGCGTTGCCGGCTTGCGCGGGCTCGACCCCGCGGTGCGCGAGGCGGCGGACGCGATGGGGCTGACCGCGGGGCAGAAGCTGCGTTGGGTCGAGGCACCGCTGGTCGCCCCGCTGGTGCTCGCAGGCATCCGCACCGCCGCGGTGTGGACCGTCGGCGCGGCGACGCTGGCGACGACCGTGGGCGCGACCAGCCTGGGCAACCCGATCTTCGCCGGGCTGCAGACGCAGGACTGGGTGCTGGTGCTGGCCGGATGCGCCGCCGCGGCGGGGCTTGCGCTGGCGACTGACGGGGTGCTGGTGCTGGTTGAAAAGGGCGTGGCCTTGCGCCGCCCTGTACTTGCCTGGCTGGGCGTGACGTTCGTTGCACTGGCGCTGTTCTGGGCCTTGATCCCCGCCCGCGCCGAGCAACGGCCCGCGCTGGTGGTCGGGGCGAAGAACTTTTCCGAGCAGTACATCCTCGCCCGCCTGATCGGATCGCGGCTGGACGATGCGGGCTTCGCGGTGAGCTATCGCGAAGGCCTGGGCTCGGCGGTGGTGTTCAAGGCGCTCGAGATCGGGGATATCGACGCCTACGTCGATTACGCCGGGACGCTGTGGACCGCCGAACTCAAGCGGACCGACACCCCCTCGCCCGCGGCAATGCGCGCCGGGATCGCCCGGCACCTGTCGCAACCCGGCGGGGCGCGGCTGCTGGGCACGCTGGGGTTCGAGAACGCCTATGCCTTCGCGATGAAGCCCGATGTCGCCAGGTCGCGCGACATCGCCTCGCTCGAAGACCTGGCCCGCGCCGCCCCCGACCTGACCCTGGGCACCGACCTCGAATTCCTCGACCGCCCGGAGTGGCGCGCGGTCGGCGCTGCCTATCCGCTGCGCTTCAAAGCCAGCAAACGATATAGCCCGACATTCATGTACCGCGCGCTGGCAAGCGGCGATGCCGATGTGATCACCGCGTTCAGCTCCGACGGGCGGATTGCTGCCGATGGACTGACCGTGCTGGCCGACCCGGCGCGGGCTATTCCGAATTACGATGCCTTGCTCCTCGTCTCGGGCCGCTGTGCCGACGACCGGCGCTGTACCGCCGCCCTGCGGCCGCTGCTTGGGCGTATCCCGGTTTCGGCAATGCGCGAGGCCAACTACCGTGTGGATCGCGATGACGCCAAGCAGACCCCCGACGATGCCGCTCGCTGGCTTGCCGGGAAGGCAGGGCTGGCGCGCTGACGCGAAACGCAGCAAATTGATTGCCGAGGGAGAGGGAAAATGCAGGGACTCGGGAAATGGGCGCTGGCGGGGTGCGCAACGATCGCATTGACGGCGTGCGGCGGCGGGTTCGGCGGCGCCGAGCAACCCAAGACCGATGCCGCGGTCGAGCTCGCCGAGTTTCCCGAGCGTGTCTATTGGGGCGACGCTCACCTCCACACCTCGAACTCGGTCGATGCCTTCGGCTTCGGCGTGCGACTCGATCCCGAGCAGGCGCTGCGCTTCGCTCGCGGCGAGGAAGTTACCTCGACGTTGGGGATCAAGGCCAGGCTTGCCCGCCCGCTCGACTGGCTGGTGATCACCGATCATTCCGACGCGCTGGGCGGAACCAAAGCGCTGGCTGAGGCGCCGCGGATCCTGATCCGCGACCCGGTGATGAAGCGCTGGCACGACATGCTCAACGCCGGGCCCGAACAGTCGCTGCGCGCCACCGCCGAGTTGATCGACGCGCGGGCGCGCAACGATCTGCCCAAAGGTATGACCGACGATCCGGAAACGCAGAACAAGCGGACACGTTCGATCTGGAACGACCACATCGCCACCGTCGAACGCTATAACGAGCCGGGCAAGTTCACCGCAATGCTCGGCTTCGAGTTCACCCTGATGAACGGCGGCAGAAACCTCCACCGCAACGTCATCTTCCGCGACGGCGGCGACAAGGTGAAGACCGTCGTCCCGCTCGGCGCGTGGGGGGCCAGCGCCTCAACCGACTCGCTGTGGAACTACATGGACGCATACGAGAAGGGTACCGGCGGACGGGTGCTGGCGATCCCGCACAATTCCAATCTCTCGAATGGGCTGATGTTCGAGATGACTCAGCCCGGCGGCGGGGCGATGACCGCGGCCCATGCCCGCCGTCGTGCGCTGCGCGAGCCGCTGGTCGAGATCACCCAGATCAAGGGCGACAGCGAGGCGCATCCGTTTCTTTCGCCCAACGACGAGTTCGCCGGCTACGGCGTCGCCGGGTGGGAACTGGGCGACCTGGCGATGGCCGAGGGCAAGCAATCGTCGATGTTCGCGGGCGAATACGTGCGCGAAGCGCTCAAGCGCGGGCTGGCGATCGAGGCGAAGACCGGGGTCAATCCTTACAAGTTCGGGGTGATCGGCGCGACCGACAGCCACACTGCCTTGGCCACGGGCGACGAGGACAACTGGTTCGGCAAGCACACCGGCAACGAACCCGGCGCCACGCGCGCGCTCTCCGCCCAGAACCTCGGCACCCGCCAGGGCCGCTTCGGCTGGCACTACCTTGCCAGCGGCTATGCCGGGGTTTGGGCGCGCGGCAACTCCCGCGCCGAGATCTTCGACGCAATGCTGCGAAAGGAAGTCTACGCCACCACGGGACCGCGGATGACCGTGCGCGTGTTCGGCGGATGGGACTTCGATCCTCGCGATCTCGACCGCAACTGGGTTCGCAAGGGCTATCGCCGCGGGGTGCCGATGGGTGGCACGCTCCTGGCTTCGAAGCAGGCGCGCGGCGAGCGCCCGAGCTTTGTCATCTCCGCGCTCAAGGACCCGGTCGGGGCCAACCTCGACCGCATCCAGGTGGTCAAGGGCTGGATCGATCGCTCCGGTGCAACGCGCGAAAAGGTGTTCGACGTTGTGTGGAGCGATCCGGCAAAGCGCTCGCCCGTGAACGGCAAGGTTTCCGCGGTGGGCGACACGGTCGATGTTGCCAAGGCCAGTTATGCCAACACGATCGGCGCGCCCCAACTGGCCACGGTGTGGCGCGATCCCGAGTTCGATCCGGCGGTCAAGGCGTTCTACTACGTCCGGGTGCTCGAGATCCCCACGCCGACCTGGGTCGCGTTCGACGCGCTGCGCTACAAGCTCAAACTGCCGCCTGAAGTTCGGGTCAAGGCGCAAGAGCGGGCCTATACCTCGCCGATCTGGTACGATCCCGCGGCATGACCATCGGTTTGCGCGGCGCACGCCTGCTGCGCGAGCCGCTGGTCCATTTCATCGCGCTGGGGGCGCTGGTCTTCGCGCTGTTCGGCAATGCCACCAGCGCCGACGAACGGCGGATCGTGATTGATGCGGCGCGGATCGAGCGGATTGCCGGTCAGTATGCGCAAAACTTCCGCCGCGCACCCAGCGCCGTCGAACTCGACGCGCTGATCCGCGACGACGTCAAGGAGGAAGTCTATTACCGCGAAGCGCTGCGCCTCGGGCTGGACCGTGACGACGAGGTGGTGCGGCGGCGGATGCGGGTGAAGATGGAGGCTTTCGGCGACACCGCAGCGGAGATCGCGCCGCCCGACGACGCCACGCTCCAGCGATGGCTCGATGCCCACCCGGCCCGATTCGCCGGGGAAGCGAGCTACGCGTTCGACCAGCGCTATCTGGGGACAGATGGCGCGGCCCCCCAAGCTGGTCTGGACCTGCTGCGCGCCGGAAAGGGGTTTGCCGGCGCGGCGATCCCCCTGCCCGCCAGCTTCGAAGCGATCGGCGCGGGCGAAGCGGCAGTGCTGTTCGGGGACGACTTCCCGGCAGTGCTCGATCGCTTGCCGCTGGGCGTGTGGAGCGGACCGGTGGGTTCGGGCCTTGGCCAGCATCTGGTTCGTGTGCGAAAGCGCCAACCCGCCGATCCGCCTGGCCTCGCGCAAATCCGCCAGCGGGTCGACAACGACTGGCGCGCGGCAATGGCCCAGGCGCGCGGCGAACGCGCCTATCGCGCGCTACTCCAACGCTATGACGTGGTGATCGAGAAGCCGGAGTGAGGCTGCTAGTGGCGCTGTTGGGAGTGCTGGTTCTGCTTGCCCAACCCGCTCGCGCTGACGATTTGCGCCCCGGCTATCTCGAATGGACCGAGCACGCGCCCGGCGAGTGGCGCGTGACCTGGAAGGCGCCGCTGTTGGGCGGCTTGGCGACGCGGGCCAAGCCGATCCTGCCGCCGGGATGCGCAGTCGCCAATGCGCAGCGGCAGTTCGCCGGTCCTTCCGTGGTCGAGACGTTTCGCGTGCACTGCGCCGTGCCGCTGGCCGGGCGGACGCTTGGCCTGGCCGGGCTGGAAAGCGGGTTCACCGATGCCCTGCTTCGCGTCGCCCCGCTCAATCGGCCGGTTCAGGCGGCGCGGTTGACCCCGCAGGAGCCGCAAGTGGCGGTGATGGCGAGAACGTCAGCCCCAACTGTTTGGCGGACCTACTTCGGCCTCGGTTTCGAGCACATCCTGCTGGGCTTCGATCACCTGCTGTTCGTGGTCGCGCTGGTGCTGCTGATCGGCGGATGGCGAAGACTGGTCGCGACGGTCACCGCGTTCACCATTGCCCATTCGCTCACACTTGCCGCGACGACGCTGGGGCTGATGACGGTGGCGCGCAAACCGGTCGAAATCTGCATCGCGCTGTCGATCGTGCTGATCGCGCGCGAAATTCTGCGCCCGAGCGGCGCCGAGCCGACGCTAGCGCGGCGTGCCCCCGCGCTGATCGCGTTCGCCTTCGGGCTGCTCCACGGCTTCGGGTTCGCCGCAGCGCTTGCCGAGATCGGTCTACCCGCGGGCGAAGTCCCGTTGGCGTTGTTCGCGTTCAACGTCGGGGTCGAATTCGGCCAACTGGCGATCGTAGCGGCAATGCTGGCGGCGATCGCCATGGTGGCCCGGTTCGCCACAAACTGGCAGCGCCCGGCAACCGTCGCCGGAGCCTATCTCATCGGCGCGGTCGCCACCGCCTGGCTGATCGAACGCACGCTGGCCTAGAGAATATAGCGGCTCAGATCGCTGTCCTTGGCCAGCACTGCCAGCTTCTCGCGGACATAGGCCTGGTCGACCGCCACAGTCTCGCCCTCGCGGTCCTCTGCCTCGAAGCTGACTTCCTCGAGCAGTTTTTCCATCACCGTCTGCAACCTCCGCGCACCGATGTTCTCGAGCGCCTCGTTGACTTGCGCGGCGATGGCGGCGACCTCGCGGATGGCGTCTTCGCCAATCTCAAGCGTGACCTTTTCGGTGGCGAGCAGCGCGCGGTACTGCTCGACCAGGTTGGCTCTCGTCGAGGAGAGTATTCGCACAAAATCCTCCTCGGTCAGCGCGGCCAGCTCGACCCGGATCGGCAGGCGGCCCTGGAGTTCGGGAAGCAGATCGCTTGGTTTGGCGACGTGGAACGCGCCGCTGGCGATGAACAGCACGTGGTCGGTCTTCATCGGGCCGTACTTGGTGGCCACCGTCGTGCCCTCGATCAGTGGCAGCAGATCGCGCTGGACGCCCTCGCGGCTGACAGAGCCGCCGCGCACGTCGCTGACCGCGATCTTGTCGATCTCGTCGAGGAAGACGATGCCGTTGGTCTCGGCGTTGGCCAGCGCGACGCGGGCGACGTCGTCCTGATCGAGGCGCTTCTCGGCTTCCTCGTCGACCAGCTTGTCCCACGCCTCGGGCACGCGCAGCTTGCGGCGCTTGGTGTTCGATTTGCCCATCGCCTTGGCCATCATGTCGGACAAGTTGATCATCCCCACGTTGCCGCCCATCCCGGGCAGCTCGAAAGGCATCTGCGGCGAATCCTCGACCTCGATCTCGACTTCGACGCCGTTCATCGCGTTTTCAACGATCCGCTGGCGAAAGCTTTCGCGCGTCGCTTCCGATGCACCGTCGCCGACCAGCGCCTTGAGCAGGCGGTCCATCGCTGCGGTGGAAGCCGCCTCGCGCACCGCCTCGCGACGGCGCTCCTTCTCAAGACGGATGGCCTCCTCGACGAGATCGCGCGCGATCTGCTCGACGTCGCGGCCGACATAGCCGACTTCGGTGAACTTCGTGGCTTCGACCTTGACGAACGGCGCCTCGGCCAGCTTGGCGAGCCGACGGCTGATCTCGGTCTTGCCGCAACCCGTGGGCCCGATCATCAGGATGTTCTTCGGCGTCACCTCGTCGCGCAGCTCGGGCGAGAGCCGCTGACGCCGCCAGCGGTTGCGCAAAGCGACCGCGACCGCGCGCTTGGCGTCGGCCTGCCCGACGATATGCTCGTCGAGCGCGGCGACGATGGCTTTGGGGGTCAGGTTGTCTTTCATCATATGATCCACAAAGACCGCTCATCCCGAGCGTGTCGAGGGATGTCGCGCAACAGCAAACCGCCGCGCAACGTGTCTCGACTTCGCTCGACACGAGCGGGACTGGTCAGGAAATCTCTTCCAGCGTTACCCGGTCATTGGTGAACACGCACACTTCAGACGCAACCTGCATCGCCCGCCGCGCCAGTTTCTCGGGATCGCTCTCGTACTCGACCAGTGCGCGGGCCGCGGCGAGCGCGAAGTTGCCGCCCGAGCCGATCGCGGCGATGCCTCCTTCGGGCTCGAGCACGTCGCCGTTGCCGGTGAGGATCAGCATGATCTCCTTGTCGGCGACGATCATCAGCGCTTCCAGGTTGCGCAGGTATTTGTCGGTCCGCCAGTCCTTGGCCAGCTCTACCGCGGCGCGCATCAGCTGGCCGCGGTGCGCCTCGAGCTTTTTCTCGAGCCGCTCGAACAGGGTGAAGGCATCGGCGGTCGCGCCGGCGAACCCGCCGATCACGCTGCCGTCATGCAGCCGCCGCACCTTGCGCGCGTTGGGCTTCATCACGGTGTTGCCCATCGAAACCTGGCCGTCGCCCGCAATTACCGTGCGCGCGCCGATCTTGACCCCGATGATGGTAGTGCCGTGCCACTGTTCGAGGCCGTGGCTCGCCCGGTTTCCGTCCATGCGCCGCGATATGGGAGCACCGCCGCAGCAGCGCAAGCGCGGTCAGGTCCCGGGTTGCCTCGGCGCCCCGGCACCCGCGGCGCCGACCGCGCCGATATTGCCGAACAGATCCTCGAAGAAGCTGCGCTCGCGGCCCAGCGTGGGAGTCTTGTCGCCATCGGGGCTGAGCCGGACGACCTTTTCGTTGCCGGTCAGATCGACCTTGCTGACGTTGCCCGCGGCGTCGAAGTTGACCTTGAGGATCGATTGCTCGGTCGTCTGCGGGCGTCCAAACGGCGACTGCGCGGTGTTGGTCGCTACGTAATACCACGATGGCGTGCCGAACTGGCTGGTGAAGGTGGGGCGACCGAGCGTTTTCTCCACCGATTGCTGGTTGTCGATCCCCGGCTGGATCGAGGTGATCAACGCGGCGTCGGCATAATAGCCGCGGTGGTCCTTGATGCTGACGCAGCCCGCAGTCAGCGCAAGCCCGGCTCCGAGCGTGATGGTTCCAAGGAAGGTACGGCCGGAAAGGCGCATCGAATTCTCCGCTGGCGTCGTCCGAAGCCCCCGCTTGGCGCGGGACCGGCGCGGCCCTATATCCGTTATGCGGGCGACCCTTAGGGGTTCGTCCATCCTACGACAAGGCCGCATGGCGGTTGAATTGGCGCTGAATGCGCGCCCGACGGGAATGGCCATGAAACTTTTGAACCGCCTGCTCCGCCCTTCCCCCGCCGCACCCGCGGTGCTGCCATTATGGCGCGCCGTGATCTCCGAGGCGCGCGACAAGCGCTGGTACCGCGATCTCGGTGTGGCCGACACCGTCGAGGGGCGGTTCGACATGGTCACGATGGTCCTAGCAGCGGTACTGCTGCAGATCGAGCGCGAGGGCGACGCGGACAGCTCGGTCGCGCTGACCGAGCTGTTCATCGACGACATGGACGCGCAACTGCGCCAGTCGGGAGTGGGCGATCTGATGGTCGGCAAGCACGTCGGCAAACTGATGGCGACGCTGGGCGGGCGGATCGGTGCCTTGCGTGAGGCCCTGCCCGTTGGTGGCGCGGCACTGGCCGATGCTGTGGCGCGCAATGTTTCGCTGGTCGAGGGCGCATCGTCTGCGCCGCTGGCCGAGGAACTGCGCCGGTTGAGCACCCGAATCGACGCCGTGCCGATCGATAGGCTGATCGACGGCGCGCTCGCTGCATGACGCCCGAATTCTCGCGAAGGTTCGATATCCGCGCCCTGCCCAGCGGGCCGCTGAAGCTCGAAGCCAACCCCAACGAATGCGCCGCGCTGGCCGAGCGGATCGGGATCGAGGCGGTCGAGCGGCTTGCTGCCGAAGTCACCCTGCTTCCCGCCGATGGCGCGATCGAAGCGAGCGGGCGGATCGACGCCACCGTCGTCCAGCTCTGCGCGATTTCGAACGAGCCTTTCACCCTACGGATCAGCGAACCGCTGGCGCTGCGGTTTGTCGAGGCCAACCCGTCGCATAGCACCGACGAGGAGACCGAGATCGAGATCGATTCCGAAACGTGCGACGAAATCCCCTACGTAGGAACCCACTTCGACTTGGGCGAAGAGATTGCCCAGTCGCTCGCGCTTACGATCGATCCCTACGCGACCGGACCCGACGCCGACCGGGTGCGGACGGAGACGGGGCTTTCCGATGAGGCGAGCAGTGGGCCTTTCGCAGCGCTGGCGGCGCTCAGGAAGTAACCGATCAGAACGGAATGTCGTCGTCGAGGTCGTCGGCGAAACCGCCCTTTGATCCACCGCCAGACGAACCGCCGCCTCCCTCGCCCCATCCGCCGCGCGAACCACCGCCGCCGCTGCCGCCCGACGAACCACCGCCCCAATCGCCACCACCGGACTTGGCTCCGCCGCTACCGCCGCCGCTACCGCCCGGCGCGCCGTCGAGCATGGTCATCACCCCGCCGATGCCGCCCACCGAAATCTCGGTCGAATAGCGGTCGTTGCCCGAGGCATCCTGCCACTTGCGGGTGCGCAATTGGCCTTCGATGTAGACCTTGCTGCCCTTGCGCAGATAGCGTTCGGCGACCCCGACCAGCCCATCGGACTGGAGGACGACGCTGTGCCACTCGGTGCGTTCCTTGCGCTCGCCGGTGGCCTTGTCCTTCCAGTTTTCGCTGGTGGCGATGCGCAAGTTGGCGATCCGCCCGCCATTCTGGAAGCTCTTGACCTCCGGGTCCTGCCCCAGATTGCCGATCAGCATGACCTTGTTGAGACTGCCCGCCATATCGTGTTGCGCTCCTAAAGCCCGAGCGCGACCGCGCTCCAGTATGTGATTCCCGCGAACAGATAGGCGAGCCCGAACAGGTATGCCAACATGAACAGGGGCCATTTCCACCCATTCGTTTCGCGCCGGGTCACCGCGATTGTGCTCATGCACTGGGGCGCGAACACGAACCAGGCGAGGAAGGCCAGCGCGGTGGGAAGGGTCCAGCGCGACTTGAGCTGATCACCCAGCTTCTGCGCGGTCTCGGCTTCGTCGGTCGCCGCCACAGCATAAGTCGTCGCCAGCGACGCCACCGCCACTTCGCGCGCGGCCATCGCCGGGATCAAGGCGAGCGCGATGTCGCGGTTGAAGCCGATCGGCTCGACCACCACCGCCAGGCCGTTGGCCAGCGTTCCGGCGATCGAGGCGTCGACCTGATCTTCACCCGGCGCGGCACGGGGGAAGTTGAGCAGCAGCCACAGCACCACCGTGACCATGAAGATGATCGTTCCGGCGCGGCGCAGGAAGATCCACGCGCGCTGCCACAGCCCGAGCGCGAGATCCTTGATCGTGGGCATCTGGTATTTGGGCAATTCCATGATGAAGCCGCTGGCGGCACCCTTGGTGACCGAACGGCGCAGCACCAGCGCCACCGCCATCGCCCCGACGATCCCGATCACATAGAGCGCGAACAGCACCAGTCCCTGTAACCCCACCCCCGCGCCGACGCTGCGGTTGGGGATGAATGCGGCGATGATGACCGCATAGACCGGCAGCCGCGCCGAGCAGGTCATCAGCGGGGCGATCAGGATCGTGGTCAGGCGGTCCTTGGGATCGGCGATGCTGCGCGTCGCCATGATCCCGGGGATGGCGCAGGCGAAGCTCGACAACAGCGGGATGAAGCTGCGCCCCGACAGCCCGACCCCGGCCATCAGCCGGTCCATCAGGAACGCCGCCCGGGCCATGTAGCCGGTCGCCTCGAGTACCAGGATGAAAAAGAACAGGATCAGGATCTGCGGGAGGAACACGACGACAGAACCGACGCCCGAGAGAATGCCCTCGGTCAGCAGGTCGCGCGCCAGACTGGCAGGCACCGTGGCGCGAACCTCGGCCGATATCGCACCAATGCCGGATTCGAGCGCGTCGGCGAACGGCGTCGCCCAGGCGAACACCGCCTGGAACATCACGAACAGCAGCGCGAAGAGGATCACCGGCCCCAGCCACGGATGAAGCAGCACCCGGTCGAGCCGCGAATGAAGTCGGTGGCGGCGGGTTTCGGAGAGGATCGCGCCATCGGCGATAACGTGGGCTTCGAGGCGGCGCTCGGTCAGGCCGATGTGCGATTGGGGGTGTGCCGGCTCGCCGGCGTGACGCTCAGCCTCGGCTATGGCAGCGGCGAGTTCCGTCAGACCACGGCGGCGCACCGCGACCGTCGGGATTACCGGCACCCCCAGCGCCTGTTCGAGCGCTGTCGGATCGAGCACCAGCCCGTCGCGCTCGGCCAGGTCGATCATGTTGAGCGCGATCACCGTCGGGCGTCCAAGCGCGATGATTTCCTGCGCGAAGACCAGGTGCTGCTCGAGGTTCGAGGCGTCGAGCACAACCACCAGCGCATCGGGCCGTGTCTGCCCTTCCATCTCGCCCAGAATGACCTTGCGTGTCACTTCCTCATCGGGGCTTGTGGCATCGAGCCCGTAGCTGCCCGGCAGGTCGATCAGCTCGACCGGCTCGCCCGAAGGCAGCGCCATCCGCCCCGCCTTGCGCTCGACGGTGACGCCGGGATAGTTGGCGATTTTCTGGCGCGCACCGGTCAGTGCGTTGAACAATGCGCTTTTGCCCGCGTTGGGATTGCCGACCAGCGCAGCGGTGCGGATCGCCCTCGTCACATCAAGCTCAAGCGGGTTCGACCGTCATCGCGCGGGCATGGATCCGGCGCAGCGCGACGGTCATCCGCCCGATCTCGAGCGCCAGTGGATCGCGCCCGGCGAAGACCCCGCGATACGCCAGCGTGACCTTCGCCCCATTGTCGATCCCCAGCGCACGCAATCGCTGCGCCTCTTCGGGCACCAATAGTGTCCAATCGACCGCGGTGATGCGCGCCGGTTGACCGATGGGGAGATCGTCGAGTTGCACGCGGTGGGCGTGGCAGAATGGCGCATCAATTGCAACTGGTTCGCAATAACGCTTTATCTGGCCGGATATCTCAGCCTTCCCAGCAACCGTGCCGGACTGAACCGCTCCGCATCGGGTCGCAGCAATTGGGCCTTGACCTTCTCGAACTGCATGACGTTGTCGATCCGCCGGTCGAGGAACGCCTTGCTCTCGGCAAAGCCCTCGCTCTCGTCGTAGGCGAATACCGCCAGGGTCGAGGCATAGAGCGCGCCCAGCGTCATTCGCTTGGTGTAGTGGTTGTAATCGGTCGCGGTATCCCCGGCGAGCCGCCACATCGCGTCGGCGCTGCTCCAACCGAGGCGAAGCGCCTGCGCGGCGTTGTGCGGCAGCGCCATGATCGCCAGCGCGCGGCGCAGCGCTTCCTGCTGGCCAGCCAGCGCATCGAGCCGAAACTGGACGAGGCGGCGGATACGTTCGCGAATCTTGAGCGTGGCCAGCGTCTCGGCGGGCAGCGCCGCTTCCATCGCGCGATCGATCGAGGCGATCCACGCCGCGATCATCGCCATCGCGCTCGCCCCGGAATCGGCCTTAAATGCGAACTTGGCGACTTCGGGGTCGACGCCTTCGATCTCGGCGGCGTTGGCCACCGCGAGCGGGGTCCACCCGTCGAACACCGCGGCATCGGCGACCGCCGGGGCCAGCGCGATGCGCAATTCGGCCAACGTCAGGTCGAGCGAAATCGTCACGTCAGAACTTGGGGCCGTAAGTTTGCGTCTTGGGTTTGCCCGCGGCGATCTTGGCGGCGTTCTCGATTTCGGCCAGCACCGGGTTGCTGCGCCCGTCCAGCGTCGCGTAATCGAGCGCCGAACGGCCCGAATTGTCGTTGCGCTTCGCGTTAGCGCCGGCCTTGAGCAAGACCCGGGCCATCGCCGCGTCCTTGCGGTGAGTGGCGGCGATCAGCGACGTTTCGCCGGTGCTGTTGGGCTCATCGACTTTGGCGCCGAGGGCAAGCAGCGCCTCCACCCCTTCGACGAAGCCGACATTGCTGGCGAGCTGGAGCGGGGTCTCGCCCTTGCTGTTGCGGGCGTTGACGTTGGCTCCCTTGGCCGCGAGGAACCGGACCCAGGTCAGGTCGCGGCGGGCGACGACAATGTGCAACGCGGTATCGCCGGTGGAAACGTCCCTGGTGTTGACCAGCGTGCTGCCCGGGGCGGCGAGCATGTCGGTGACTTTGTCGCCTTCCTTCTTGCGCACCGATTCGAGGAACTTATAGCCAGCCGAGAATTGGGCCTGTGCCGGCAGACCGAGCGAAAGCCCGCCCGCCGCCAGCGCCACCGCCGCGATCCGCCACCGCAATTGCACGCCAACCTCCTGAAATGCCCAGCCCAAGGGACTCATCCCCTTGCCCAGCGCCCGTTAGCAGAGCATGAACCGCCGCGCCATGCCACGCCTTGCCACTACGATCTTCGTCGCCGCGCTGCTTTCCATCACCGCATGCTCGCCGGGCGGCGACGAAGCCGCGCAGCCGCCACTGGCCGGAGCGAAGATCGGCGGCAATTTTTCGCTGATCGACAAGGGCGGCAAACCCGTCCGCTTCAGCGATTTCGCTGGCCAGTACCGGATCGTCTACTTCGGTTTCACCTTCTGCCCCGACGCATGCCCGCTCGATATGCAAAAGCTGATGCAAGGCTATGCCAAGTTCGCGCAAGCCGAGCCCGAGGTCGCAGCAAGGGTTCAGCCGCTGTTCGTGAGCATCGATCCCGCGCGCGACACTCCCTCGGCGGTGGGTGAATTCGCGGCCGCGTTCTCACCGAAGCTGATCGGCCTGACCGGCAGCGAGGAGCAAGTCGTCGAGGCGGTGAAGATGTTTGCGGGTTATGCCAGAAAGGGCGAACCAGCCAAAGACGGCAGTTATGCGATGGATCATTCGCGCTTCGCCTATTTGATGGACCCTGAAGGCAAGCCGATAGGTTTCCTGCCGATTGACCAGAGCGCAGACGCGGTCGCCAGGGACCTCGCCCGATGGACGAGCTGAGCGAGCCCCGCTTCTGGGACAAACCGATCGACCGCCTGAGCCGCGGCCAATGGGAGGCGCTGTGCGACGGTTGCGGGCAATGCTGCCTGCACAAGCTGGAAGACGAGGACACCGGCGCGATCTATCGCACCAACGTCGCCTGCCGCCTGCTCGACCTCAAGACCGCGCGCTGCGCCGACTACCGCCACCGCAAGGCGCAAGTGCCTGATTGCCTGCGCCTGACGCCCAGGCTTGTGCTCGAAGTGCCGTGGCTGCCGAAAACCTGCGCCTATCGCCTGCGCGCCGAAGGAAAGCCGCTGCCAGACTGGCACTATCTCGAATGTGGCGACCGGGAAGCGGTCCACCGCGAAGGGGTGTCGATACGCGGGCGCGCGGTGAGCGAGGTGGTGGCGGGCCCGCTCGAGGATCACATCGTCTCAACCGAGCCGGTCGGATGATCGACTGGTTGCGCCGCGCCGGAGGGACGCGCCCGGCGGCACCCCCGGAACGCCGCAGCCTGATCGTCGCCGGGCGCGAGCTACCCGTCGCGATCCGCACCTTGCGCACCGCGCGGCGGATGACCCTGCGGATCGCCCCCGACGGCAGCGAAGCGCGCATCACGATGCCACCGTGGGGCCGGAGCGGCGAAGCGCTGGCCTTTGCCCGCGAGCGCAGCGACTGGCTGGCGCTCCAACTGGCGGCGGTGCCGCAACGGACGGCACCGGGCGTAGGCGAAATGCTGTCCTATCGCGGCGAGAGGGTGGTGATCGTCTGGCGGGCGGATGCACCGCGCCGCCCGGTGCTCGACGACGGCGCGGTCCTGCTCGGCGGCCCGAGCGACGCGGTCGAACGCCGCCTGCACCGCTGGCTGGAGAGCGAGGCGCTGCGCCTGTTCCGCGACGACGTCGCCAGTTTCGCGGCTGCCGCGGATGTCGCCGAGCCACGGGTCCTGCTGTCGCGCGCGCGCCGCCGTTGGGGCAGCTGCACCAGCGACGGGACGGTGCGGCTCAACTGGCGGCTGATCATGGCGCCCGATTTCGTGCGCCGCTCGGTCGTCGCGCACGAGATCGCGCATCTGGCCCACTTCGACCACGGCCCGCGGTTTCACGCGTTTCTGGACGCGATCTACGATGGCGACTTGCCCGCCGCCAACCGCTGGCTCAAGCGCGAGGGGCGCACCCTCTACGCCCCGTTCGGCTGAGGCATCTGGCGCGCGCGCGCTGCTGCGCCTATCTTGACCCGATGTCGCTGTTCCGCCGCTTGCTCCGCCGCCTCAACCCACTCGCCGCGCTGGGCGACCTCGGGCAGCAGCTTTCCACCCCCTACCCCCACCGCTTCAAGATCATGGCGGCGGCCGCGGTGACGACCGTGGGGCTGTTTTCGGTGATGTGGCAGGAAGGCGCCACTGGGCTGCCGCACCCTCCGAAGATCACCTATGTCCAAAGCTTCGATCCCGGCCGTAGCGAGGCCGAGATTGTCGCCGGCAACATCGCCGCAACCAAAGCCGGTCGCGCCGCCGAGGCCGAGCAGGCCGCCAGTGCCGAACGCATCCGCCAGATGTACAAGACGCTGGGTCGCGTTTCGGGAATGGACGTCGACAAGATCGAGGCCAAAGCCAAAGCCGACGCCGCGGCTGAAGGCGCCGCCAAAGCTGCGGGCGCTGGACAAATGCCCAAGGCGCGGGTCGAGCGGATCAATCCCTGAGCGCAGCGATCTCGACTGGCTCAACGCCGCCGCAGCGCTGGCAGCGCGCGGGAGGCCGCTGAGCCGTCCTAACCCGGCGGTGGGGGCGATCGTGGTGCGCGAAGGACGCGTCGTCGGGCGGGGCTGGACCCAGGCAGGAGGCCGACCCCACGCCGAGGCTGTCGCGCTGGAGATGGCCGGGGAAGCAGCGCACGGCGCGACGCTCTACGTCACGCTGGAGCCGTGTGCCCACGCCTCGGGACGCGGCCCGGCTTGCGCCGATCTTGTGACAACCGCCGGGTTCGCGCGGGTCGTCGCGGGGGTACGCGATCCGGATCCACGGACCGCGGGTAAGGGGCTGGCGCGCATCGCCGCAGCCGGGATCGCCACCGGGCTGGTCCCCTGCCCCGCCGCCGAGGCAAGCCTGGCCGGGTATCAGAAGCGCCAGCGTGAAGGCCGACCGCACATCACGCTCAAGCTGGCGTTGTCGGTCGATGGCTGCATCGCGCTGGCGTCGGGCGAAAGCCGCTGGATCACCGGGCCCGAGGCGCGCGCCCACGCACACCTCGAACGCGCCAACTCAGACGCGATCCTTGTCGGGGGCGGCACGCTGCGCGCCGATGAGCCAAAGCTCGACGTGCGGCTGACGGGGCTCGAGGCGCGCAGTCCGCAGCGCTGGGTGTTGACGCGCAGCATGGCGCCCAAAGGGTGGAACGCGCTACCCTCACCCGACCATCTCAGCGCAATCGATGCCCAGTATCTGCTGGTCGAGGGTGGCGCGCACGTCGCCGCGGCGTTCCTTGAGGCCGATCTGGTCGATCGCCTGCTTATCTATCGCGCGCCCATCGTCATCGGCGGCGGCCACCCGGGAATCGCCGATTTCGGTCTTGCCGATCTCGCGGCGGCACACGGCCGCTGGCGCAAGACCGACACCCGCCGCCTTGGCAACGACACGCTCGATGTCTACGAAAGGTTCCGATGTTCACCGGCATAGTCACCGCGATCGGCACCGTCTCCAGCGTCGAACGGCGCGGCGACCTGCGCGTCGTCATCGCTTGCCCCTACGATCCCGCTCACATCGCCATCGGCGCATCGATCGCCTGTTCAGGGGTGTGCCTGACCGTGGTCGATCGCGGCGGCGCTCCGGGCGACGCGTGGTTTGCGGTCGATGTGT
This sequence comes from Novosphingobium sp., assembly GCA_030697365.1. GTDB lineage: Bacteria > Pseudomonadota > Alphaproteobacteria > Sphingomonadales > Sphingomonadaceae > Novosphingobium. The sequence goes on from JAUYQH010000157.1 coordinate 44,728, forward strand.
CGGTTGAGTCCGTCTCGTGCACAGCCCCACGCTGGCACGCGGGCGCGCGGCTAAACCTCGAACAGGCGCTCAGGCTGGGCGACGAGCTGGGCGGGCATATCGTCACCGGCCATGTCGATGGCGTCGGTGAAGTGGTCGAGACCAGCCCGATCGGAGACTCGATCCGCGTCGGCATCTCGGCCCCGGCCGAACTTGCGCCATATCTGGCACCCAAGGGCTCGATCACCGTCGATGGCGTTTCGCTGACGGTCAACGAGGTGGCCGACAAGCCCGCCGGCACTTGCCATTTTGCCGTCAACCTGATCCCGCACACCGGCGAGGTGACGACGCTCGGGACGCTTCGGACGGGCAGCAAGGTCAACCTCGAGATCGACGTGCTGGCGCGCTATCTCAAGCGGATGGAATCGCTAAGGGCGGCTTAGCGTCCCGTTCGCAAACCCCCCGCGATCGATCGTATAGCGCACATGCCGAACCGGCCCGCCGGCCATTTCGCGAATCTCCATCCATTCATCCAGCGACCCGCCAATCTTGAGCATCGCCTTGCGCGAGCGGATGTTGTTCTCGCCGACGATGAAATGAATCCGCTCCACATACTTGAAAGCATGCGCCAGCATCAGCCGCTTCAGCTCGCGGTTATAATCGCCGCCCCAATAGCTTCGAGCCAGGAAGGTCCAGCCAATCTCGATCGATCCGCCGTCTTCTTCACGATAGTTCTGGTATCGCGTCGACCCGATGATCGCGCCGGTTTGCTTGTCGATCACGACCAGCGCCCCACCCTTGGCCAGTGCGTCGGCGAAGAACGCCCGGAACTCCGGCTCTTGCCAACGGTCGTGCGCGGGATGGACTTCCCAGACCAGCGGGTCGGACGCCACCGCGAACAGGCCGTCCCAATCGTCCGCACGCAACGGCCGCAGCAGCAGGCGTTCACCTTCGAGCGTTGGTTGGCGATCCACCGTCATTCTCCCCCGGCGAGCGGGCCCCGCTCGAAATCCGCGAGTGTCACCTCGAATACCCTGTGCAGGAACGTCTTTCCCGCAACTTCGACCGGCTCGATCCGATCCAGCAGCCGTGCGCCGATTTTCTCCAGCGCGCGGCAAGAGCGCAAGTTCTCCCGCCAGGCCCAGAATTCGACCCGGGCGACATGGCGCAGGGCATGGGTCAGCAGCAATCGCTTCATCTCGCGGTTGGTCGCGCCGCCCCAATGGTCGCGCGAAAGAAAGGTCGAGCCGATTTCGATCGTTCCGCCGTTCTCTGAGCTCCCGTACTGGAAGCGCGAAACGCCAATCAATGTCCCGCTCGTGCGCTCCGTCACCGCAAGCGAGCCGCCGCGATCGAGCAAAGTCGCAAAATGGGCGTTGAAAGCCGGCTCCCGCCAACGCCCGGAATCGGGATGATCGACCCACAGCAACGGGTCGCGCGCCACTTTGTAGAGCGATTCGCGATCAGCCTGGCGCAGCGGACGGAGCAGCAGCCGTTCGCCTTCCAGCGTCGGCTGCAGGTCCATCGTCAGCCCGAAACCGCCGCCAGTGCGGCGACGAAGGTGTCGATGTTGCCCATCGTCAGCCCGGCAGCGTTGATCCGGCCCGAACCGGCCATGTAGATGCCGTGATCCGAACGCAGCTTGAGAATTTGTTCGGACGATAGCGGCAGCACCGAGAACAGTCCGTTCTGGATCCCCACCGGACGCAGATCGACCGATCCCGCGGTGCCGAACTCAGCCAACCGCGCGCGCACCTGGCGCATCCGCGCGCGCATGGTGTCGAGTTCGTCGAGCCACTGCGCAGTGATCGCAGGGTTTTCCAGCACGATCCGCACCGCGGCGGCGCCGTGATCGGGGGGCATCGACCAGTTGGCGCGGGCCAGTGCGTGACCGTTGGACAGTGCAGCGGCCAGCTGCCCGGCCTCGGAGGTCATTACGTAGAGCGCGCCGACACGGTCGCGATAGAGCCCGAAGTTCTTGTCACAGCTGTAGGCAACCAGCGCTTCGGGTACGCTTGCAAGCACCTTGCGCACGCCATACGCATCCTCGTCCATTCCATGGCCGAGGCCCTGGTAGGCCAGATCGAGCACCGGCAGCAGGCGCTTTTCGGCGAGCAACGCGGCGATCTCGTCCCACTGCGCTGCCGCATAGTCGATGCCGGTGGGATTGTGACAACATCCGTGGAGCAGGATCGCGTCGCCGACTTCGGCCACTGCGATCGTGCCGCGCAGGCGGTCCATGTCCACTGTACCATCTGGTCTCGCATGGGCAAAAGGCTTCAGTTCCAGCCCAAGGTCGGCGACGATCTGCGCGTGGTTTGGCCAGCTGGGCGTCCCCATCCATATCCGTCCAACCCCGGCTTTCTTCGCCAGCCCCAATGCCAGCCGCACCCCGCCCGTACCGCCGGGGGTCTGCATCCCCTCGATTCGCCCCGACTTCGACGGGTCTTCGCCGCCGAAAATGTACGGCATCAGCGCGTGGACAAAGCCCATGTCGCCCTCGGGGCCGAGATAGGCCTTCGAATCCTGCGTTTCGAGCAAGCATTTTTCCGCCGCCTTGATCGCGCCGAACACCGGCGTGTCGCCCTGCCCGGTGCGATAAACGCCGACTCCGAGGTCGATCTTGTCGCCGCGCGGATCGGCATTGAACAGCTTGATCAGCGCGAGGAGCGCGTCGGGCGGTTGCTGGGTCAGGGTGTCGAGCATGGCGGCGCGCGCTTAACTCGCATGCCGCCCAGCGACAACCCACGGCTTGTGCTTTCGGCAAGGTTATTCGACTAGATCGACAAGCCACGCAATCTGGGGCCGTCACCAATGCCGTCGAGCGCAACAATCCGCACCGCCGCGCTCGCGCTGCTTCCGGCGATCCTGCTGTTTGTGCTGATGCTTCGCCCGATCTCGGACGTGGACATCTTCTGGCAGCTCAAGCTGGGTGAACTGATCCTCGCGGCGGGGCATCCGATCGCCAGCGAGCCGTTCGCAGCAACCCATCTTGGCGAGCCGCTGCCCGCCGTGGCCTGGCTCGGCCAGGCGGTGATGGCCGAAGCGCGATTGCTGTGGGGCTGGACCGGGCTGCGGGTGTTCGATGCGCTGCTCTGGCTGGGTGGTTTCCTCGCGGCGGGCGAAGCGGCGCGGCGGCGCGGCGCCGATCCGTTGGCGGTGGCTGTTGCGCTGGCGCTCGGGTTCGCGCTCGCGCTGCCCGCGGCCAGCATCCGCCCACAGAGCTTTGCCGGGCTGGGCTTTGGTCTGTTGCTATTGCTGCTCCACGCGCCGGGCTCGCTGCCGCGCAAGGCGTTGATCGGCGCGGTGCTGCTGGTGGTCTGGCAGAACCTCCATCCATCGGCATCGCTCGCCGCGGTGGTCCTCGGTGCGACCGCCGCGGCAGGATGGATAGGCTCACGCCTGCGCTGGTGGGATTTCGATGCGCGCTTGCCTGCCGTGCTGGCAGCATTTGCCGGACTTGCGATGCTTGCCACCCCAGATGGGCTTTCGATCGTCGCCATCTCGGCGGAAAACGCACGCGCCAGTGTCGCCAACGGAGCGAGCGAGTGGTTTCCCGTTTGGACGCCGATCAACCGCGCCTTTCTTCCCGGTTTCGCCGGTATCGCGCTAATTTCTATCGCCATAGCCTGGCGCGGACGCGGGCGGATCGGCCCGCTCGAGATCATCCCCGCGCTGGTCTTGTTGGTGCTGACTGCGGGCGCGGTGCGGTTCGTTTTCTTCCTGGGAATAGCGCTGGTCCCGCTGCTGTCACTGGCGCTGATGCCGGGTGGCGTGCGGCGAGCGTTCTCGCCAGCGCTGCTAGCCGCCACCGCAACCGCAACCGCCGCGATCGCCCTGCTCTCCTGCACGGTTAAGCCAACGCGCTTTGCCGACAACATTCCCAGCGGGTGCCTTTCCGACCTGCGCGCCACGGGTGCGAGCGGGACGATCTACGCTCACTCGGCATGGGGCGGGCCGGTGATCGATGCCGGGTTCCCCGATTGGAAGGTGGCCTACGACGGGCGCTACTACCGCTATCCGCCGGACGAATGGCAGAGATACCATCTGGCTGCCGCCGGCCGTGTCGGGCTGGATAGCCTCGACCGGATCTACCGACCGTCCGCCTATTTGCTGAAGCCTGGCCGCGACGACGGCCTCATCGTCGCGTTACGCTCGGCACCAATGAACTGGGACGAACTGGGCGCCTCGACAGACTGCACCGCTTTCGTCCGGCGCGCTTCCACTAGCCCTCCGGCTTCCAGGTGACCACGCGCCAGATGTAAGCGCCCACCGCGAGCACCACGAACCCCAGCACCACCGGGCCCGCCCAGCGATTAACCGCCTCGCTGTAGTTCGCCAGGAAATGCCCGCCCTTGATCAACAGCGCATTCCACACAGCTGCCCCAGCAAAAGTGAACACCAGGAACTTCCAGTGCTTCATGTGCGAAAGCCCCGCGGGCAGAGAGATCATCGTGCGCAAAAGCGGCGAAAAACGCAGCGCGAACACGATCCATTGGCCGTGGCTCTGGAAGAACCGCTGGGCCTTCTCGATGTCGCGCCATTCCAGCGTCAGCCACCGCCCCCAACGCCGCACGAACGGCTTGAGCCGCGCGTAGCCCCATCGATCGCCGATCAGGAACCACACATAGTTGCCGAGTGTCGAACCCAGGGTCCCGGCGGCAAGCAGCGGCCAGAACTCCATGGTCCCGCGCGCCACCGCCAGTCCGCCCACGCCCATGATCAGTTCTGAGGGAACCGGCGGAAAGATGTTCTCCAGCGCCATCAGCAAGCCAATGCCCCAGTACCCGCTGCGCGCGATCAGATCGATGATCCATTCACCCATGGCGCGCTAACGCGCGGAACGGCGAAATGGGTACGGGGTGGTCAAACGCCAGCCCGTTCCGCCAGCCGCCGCTCGATCGCGTCCCATATCCGCCCCGGGGTATCCGTTCCGTTGAACTTGTCGATGGCCAGGATTCCGGTGGGCGAGGTCACGTTGATCTCGGTCAGCCAGCGCCCGCCGATCACGTCGATACCCACGAACACCAGCCCCAACCGCTTGAGTTCGGGTCCCAGAGCGGCGCAGATTTCCTGCTCCTGCGCGGTCAGCGTGGTGGCCTCGGCATAGCCGCCCGCGGCCAGGTTCGAGCGGAACTCGCCCGCGCCCGGCTTGCGGTTGATCGCACCCGCGACCTCGCCGTCGATAAGGACGATGCGCTTGTCCCCCGCCGCCACGTCGGGAAGGAACTTCTGGACCATGAAAGGCTCGGGCCAGACCTGGCCGAACAGTTCGACCAGCGCGGCCATGTTTGCGCCGTCCCGGCCGATCCGGAACACCGCCTTCCCCGCGTTGCCGTGGAGCGGCTTGACCACTATCTCGCCATGCTCGGCATGGAACGCGCGCACTTCTTCGAGCCGCCGGGTGACCAGCGTTGGAGGCATGAACCGCGCGAAATCGAGCACGAAGACCTTCTCGGGTGCATCGCGCACGCTGCGCGGATCGTTGACCACCAGCGTCTCGTCCGCAATCCGTTCGAGCAGCCAGGTGCCGGTGAGGTAGCCGATGTCGAACGGCGGATCCTGGCGCATCAGCACCACGTCCACGTCGCGACCCAGATCGAGGTTGCGGAATTCGCCGAGCTTGTAGTGGTCGCCCGCCACAAGCTGGACCGTGGCGGGAGCCGCCCACGCGATTACCCGGCCGTCTTTCCACGAAAGATCGCGGACATCGTAGTAGAACACCTCGTGTCCGCGCTCCTGCGCCGAAAGCATCAGCGCAAAAGTCGAATCCCCGCCGATGGCGAGCGAGGGGAGAGGGTCCATCTGGACGGCGACGCGGATTGTCATGCGGGCTCCAAGTTCAAGGCTGCCAGGCGTTGGCGATGTGGCGCGGCCAGTGGCCTGGTGCAAGCAGCAGTACGTCGATGCGGATATCCTCGCCGTTGCGGGCAAAGCGCGGGGCGAGCGCCTCAGCGGCGCGGGCGACACGTTTCAGCCGCCGCTCGTCGATGGCGATATCGCGTTCCGCAGCGGTCGCGCGCCACTTGACCTCGACGAACGCCACCGTTCGCCCCCGCCGCGCGACCAGATCAACTTCGCCCACGGCCACGCGCAGCCGCTGGCCGACGATCCGCCATCCGTGAAGCCGCAACCACCACGCCGCCAGCCCTTCGCCGCGGCGCCCCCTTCGCTCGGCCGCAATCCGGCGCGTGGTCATCGCCCCTGAAGTTCCAACGCACGGGCGTAGAGCGCCTTGCGGTCGAGTCCGTGCATTCGAGCCACCTCGCCAGCCGCCTGCGACGCTTTGGCGTTTTCCATTGCCGCGGTGAGCAGGCGGTCTATTTCCAAGGCGTCCGGGGCCGCCCCGCCTTCCGCTGGTGGCCCGACCAACAGCACGATCTCGCCCTTCGGGGGATTCTCCCGATAGTGCTTGGCCAGTTCCGCCGCGCTGCCCGTCCGGCATTCCTCGAACAGCTTGGTCAGTTCCCGGGCCACCGCAACGTCGCGTCCAGGCAATCCCTTGTCGATCGCTTCGAGCGAGGCGACCAGCCGCGGGCCGGTTTCGTAGAACACCAGCGTCGCGCGGATCGCCGCCAGTTCGAGCAGCGCCTCGCTGCGGGCCTTGGCCTTGGCCGGCAGGAATCCGGCGAACACGAAGCGATCGGTCGGCAGACCGGCCAGCGTCAGCGCCACGATCCCCGCGCTCGGCCCGGGCAGGCTGGTCACCGCGATGCCGCGTTCGCGCGCCTCGCGGACCAGGCGAAAGCCGGGGTCGGAGATCAGCGGCGTCCCGGCATCGCTGACCAGCGCCACCGCGGCTTCGGTCGCCAGCCCCAGGATCGCTTCCCTCGCCCGCCCGTCGGCGTGATCGTCATAGCGGATCATCCGCGGTTTGGCGCCCAGATGGTGGAGCAGTCTGCCCGTCACCCGCGTATCCTCACAGGCCACCGCAGCCACGCCCCGCAGCGTCTCCGCGGCGCGCAGAGTGATGTCGCCGAGATTGCCAATCGGCGTGGCGACAATGTAGAGGCCCGCTTTCAGAGAAGGTTCAGGCGCCTGGTTCATTGCGCCCGTCCATGGACCAGCCACGCGGGGAGCGGCAAGTAATGATCGAGAAGCGGGTGCTGTTGCGCAACCTGGCGCTGGCGAGCGCGATCGTGCTCGTGGCCGGGTGCAAGGTCATCCCCAAGGGTCCGGCGGTCAGCGGCCCCGAGCCTGTACCGACCGAGGCACCGAGCAACAACCTGCCGACCGACCGCGAGCGTCACCGGATCGCGCTGCTGGTGCCGCTGACGGGCGCGAACGCCGGGGTCGGGCAGAGCCTCGCCAACGCCACCACGATGGCGCTGCTCGATACCAACGCCGCGAACCTGCGGATCACGACATACGACACCGCCACCGGCGCGCAGAGCGCCGCTGCCAAGGCGCTGGCCGACGGCAACAAGCTGATCTTGGGGCCGCTGCTCAACGAAGACGTGCGGACCGTCGCATCGGTCGCCCGGCCAGCGCGGGTTCCGATGATCACCTTTTCCAACGACAGCAGCGTCGCCGCCGACGACGTGTTCGTGCTCGGCCACGTCCCTGCCCAGGCGGTGGCGCGGGTGGTTTCGTTCGCCAAGGCGCGGGGCGCAAGCCGCTTCGCCGCGCTGGTGCCGGGGGGCGAATACGGACAGCGGGCGGGCGTCGCGTTCGCCGCCGCGGTGCGCGCCGCCGGCGGCAGCGTGGTCGCCAGCGAGAGCTACGACCGCGGCAACACCTCGATCGCCAGCGCGGCGGGTCGGCTCAAGGCCAGGGGCGGCTACGATGCGGTGCTGATCGCCGACGGGGCGCGGATGGTGGTTCGCGCCGCGCCGATGCTCAAGGCGGTGGGCGCGGTTGCGCCGCGCATCCTGGGCACCGAGCTGTGGAGCGGGGAAAGCACGGTGCTGGCCGCCCCGGCGCTGCGCGGAGCGTGGTACGCCGCGGTGTCCGACGCGCGCTATGGCAAGTTCGTTTCCAGCTACAAGTCGCGCTTCGGCGCCGCGCCCTATCGCATTTCGACGCTGGGTTACGACGGCGTGCTGCTCACCCTCAACGTCGCGCGCGACTGGCGGCCGGGCAGCCTGTTCCCCACGCGCAAGCTCGGCGACCGCGGCGGCTTCATCGGCCTCGATGGCGCGTTCCGCTTCGCCGGGGACAACGTGGCCGAACGATCGTGGGAAGTGCGCGAGGTGGGCACCGGCATCGCCTCGCCCGCGCCGACCCGGTTCGCCAACTGATGTTTCGACAGGCTCATCAACAGCGGGCATTTGGTGTTGTCCCAAACATCCGCTCGTCCTGAGCTTGTCGAAGGACGCGCACGCGGTTAGCCGCCAGCCATGGCAGAAGACCTGTTCGACAAACTCCCCGCCGGGACCAGCTCCGATTACGACAGCGGCGCGATCGAGGTGCTCGAGGGGCTGGAGCCGGTGCGCCGCCGCCCGGGGATGTACGTCGGCGGGATCGACGAGCGCGCGCTCCACCACCTCGCCGCCGAAGTGCTCGACAACGCAATGGACGAGGCGGTGGCGGGGCACGCCAATCGCATCGAGGTCACGCTCGAACCGGGCAACAGGCTGACGATCAGCGACAACGGCCGCGGCATCCCCGTCGACGAGCACGCCAAGTTCCCCGGCAAGTCCGCACTCGAGGTGATCCTCACCACGCTCCACTCGGGGGGCAAGTTCTCGGGCAAGGCCTATGCCACCAGCGGGGGCCTGCACGGCGTCGGCGTCAGCGTGGTCAACGCGTTGTCGAGTCACACCCGCGTCGAAGTCGCGCGCAACCGCGAACTTTACGCGCAGGAATTCGGCCGCGGCGTGCCGCTCGGCCCGCTAAAGAAGCTCGGCCCCACCCCCAACCGCCGCGGTACCACTGTCGCCTTCACCCCCGACGTCGAGATCTTCGGCGATGAGGCGAAGTTCAAGCCCGCGCGGCTGTTTCGCCTCGCCCGCTCGAAGGCCTACCTGTTCGCCGGGGTCGAGATCCGCTGGAAGTGTACACCGTCGCTGATCGCCGACGACACCCCGCCCGAAGCGGTGTTCCAGTTCCCCGGCGGGCTCGCCGATCATCTCGCCGAGCAGGTCGGCACGCGCGAGTGCGTGACCACCAAGGCGTTCAGTGGCAGCCACGAGTTTCCCGGCGAGGCAGCAGGCCGCGTCGAGTGGGCGATCGCCTGGCCGCTGTGGTCCGACGGGGCCTATAGCTGGTACTGCAACACCATCCCCACCCCCGATGGCGGCACCCACGAGCAGGGGCTCAGGGCGGCGCTGACCAAGGGCATCCGCGCCTTCGCCGACCTCGTCGGGCAGAAGAAGGCCAAGGACGTCGCGCCCGAGGACATCGTCACCGGCAGCGAGATCATGCTCTCGCTGTTCATCCGCGAGCCCCAGTTCCAGAGCCAGACCAAGGACCGCCTGACCAGCCCCGAGGCGGCACGGCTGGTCGAGAACGCGGTGCGCGACCACTTCGATCATTTCCTCGCCGACAACATGGACCGCGGCAAGGCGCTGCTCGGCCACGTGCTCGAACGGATGGACGAGCGCTTGCGGCGCAAGGCCGAACGCGAGATCAAGCGCAAGACCGCGACCAACGCGCGCAAGCTGCGCCTCCCCGGCAAGCTCACCGACTGCTCGGGCGAAGGCAGCGGCGAGACCGAGCTGTTCATCGTCGAAGGCGACAGCGCGGGCGGCAGCGCCAAGCAGGCGCGCGACCGCAAGACCCAGGCGATCCTGCCGATCCGCGGCAAGATCCTCAACGTCGCCAGCGCCACCGCCGACAAGATCCGTGCCAACAGCGAGATCGCCGACCTCGGCCTTGCGCTCGGTTGCGGCACGCGCAAGGACTGCAACGCCGACAACTTGCGCTACGACCGCGTGATCATCATGACCGACGCCGACGTCGACGGGGCGCATATCGCCACGCTGCTGATGACGTTCTTCTTCCAGGAAATGCCCGACATCGTCCGCCGCGGGCATTTGTATCTGGCCCAGCCGCCATTGTATCGACTGACTTCCGGCGCGACCTCCGCCTACGCCCGCGACGACGCCCACCGCGCCGAGCTGGAACGCACGACGTTCAAGGGCAAGAAGGTCGATGTCGCACGGTTCAAGGGCCTCGGCGAGATGAACCCCGGCCAGTTGCGCGAAACCACGATGGCCCCGGCAACGCGCGGATTGCTAAAGGTCACCCTGCCACCCGAGGCCGAAGGCCGCGCCGCGGTGAAGGACCTCGTCGAACGGTTGATGGGCCGCGATCCCGCGCAACGCTTCCACTTCATCCAGAACCGCGCGGGCGAACTCGACCCCGAGATGATCGACGCGTAAGAAGATGGGCTCACCCGGCGCTCAGCACGAATAGCGCGCGACCTTGCGCCGCTCCCAGGGATACGGCGCGACCGGAGCGACGCGCGCCTTGTCGATAATCAGCTGTTCGGCCTGATAGACAAGCCAATCGGGCGCACTGGTCTTGCTGACCAGAAAATCGACCAGCGCGTTGTCCGCGATGGTGCGATCCTGCACTCCGGTTCGCATGGTCAGCATGATGACCGGCAAGCGGCAGTGCTGGGCCGACATCCGCAGCGCCCGCATGACCTCGAACCCGCTGAGGCGCGGCATCATCCAATCGAGCACGAGCAGGTCGACCGAACGCGCCGCGATCACCTCGAGCGCCTCATCGCCGTCCGCGACCAGGCCTACCGAATGACCCGCGACTTCGAACGCCGCGCCATAGAGGTGGCGGACGATCGGCTCGTCGTCGGCGATGAGAATGTGGGCCAATCGTTTCCTCCCCATACCAAAGTTCGATCCGGCGCGTAAGCGAAAGCGGTCAATTTGGAAGCAACACAGGGATGAGGGATTTTACGGAACCCGGCGCTTACCGCAATCGCACTTGCCACGCGCGGCGCTGCCACCTATCCGCTTAACCGAACGGTTAAACGACAGGACTTGGCGAGCAATGACCACCCTAACCCCGACCCAGCGCTTCGAAGGCACCAAGGATTACGTCGCGACCGACGATCTCAAGGTCGCGGTCAACGCCGCGGTGCTGCTGCGGCGGCCGCTGCTGGTCAAGGGCGAGCCGGGGACCGGCAAGACCGTTCTGGCGCACGAGATCGCCAAGGCGGTGGGCGCGCCGCTGATCGAATGGAACGTCAAGTCGACCACCAAGGCGCAACAGGGCCTGTATGAGTATGACGCGGTCGCCCGCCTGCGCGACGGCCAGCTCGGCGACGAGCGGGTCCACGACATCTCCAACTACATCCGCCGCGGCAAACTGTGGGAAGCGTTCACCGCGCCCCAGCTGCCCGTGCTGCTGATCGACGAGATCGACAAGGCCGACATCGAGTTTCCCAACGACCTGCTCCAGGAACTCGACCGGATGAGCTTCGACGTCTACGAGACGCACGAGCGGATCGAGGCGCGCGAACGCCCGATCGTGGTCATCACCAGCAACAACGAGAAGGAGCTGCCCGACGCATTCCTGCGCCGCTGCTTCTTCCACTACATCAAATTCCCCGACCGCGAGACGATGCAGGCGATTATCGACGTCCACTTCCCCCAGATCCAGAAGATCCTGGTCAGCAAGGCGATGGACATCTTTTACGAGGTCCGCGAGGTTCCCGGCCTCAAGAAGAAGCCCAGCACCAGCGAGCTGCTCGACTGGCTCAAGCTGCTGCTCAACGAGGATATGCCGCTCGACGTGCTGCAAAACCGCGATCCCGCCAAGGCGATCCCCCCCTTGCATGGCGCGCTGCTCAAGAACGAGCAGGACGTGATGCTGTTCGAGAAGCTCGCGTTCATGGCGCGGCGGCAGGGCTAGGCCCGGGAGGGCGCGATGTTCTTCAACTTCATCGACGAGCTGCGCGAGGCGGGGATCAAGGCCTCGTTCAAGGAGCACCTGACGCTGCTCGAGGCGCTCGACAAGGACGTGATCGATCAGACCCCCGAGGCGTTCTACTACCTCAGCCGCGCCACTTTCGTGAAGGACGAGGGCCTGCTCGACCGCTTCGACCAGGTGTTCAACAAGGTCTTCAAGGGCCTGCTCACCGACTACGGCCAGAAGCCGGTCGATGTCCCCGAGGACTGGCTGAAGGCGGTCGCCGAGAAGTTCCTCAGCCCCGAGGAAATGGAGGCGATCAAGGCCCTCGGCTCGTGGGAAGAGATCATGGAGACGCTCAAGAAGCGTCTGGAAGAACAGCAGAAACGCCACCAGGGCGGCAGCAAGTGGGTCGGGACCGGAGGCACTTCGCCCTACGGCAATTCGGGCTACAACCCGGAAGGCGTGCGGATCGGCGGCGAGAGCAAGCACAAGCGCGCGCTGAAAGTGTGGGAAAAGCGCGAGTTCGCCAACCTCGACAACACCAGGGAACTCGGCACCCGCAACATCAAGATCGCGCTGCGCCGCCTGCGCCGCTTCGCGCGCGAGGGCAACGCCGAGGAGCTCGACCTCGACGCGACGATCGACGGCACCGCCAAACAGGGCTGGCTCGACATCCACATGCGCGCCGAGCGCAAGAACGCGGTCAAGGTGCTGCTGTTCCTCGACGTCGGCGGCTCGATGGACCCGTGGATCAAGCTGTGCGAGGAGCTGTTTTCCGCAGCAAGTTCCGAGTTCAAGAACCTCGAGTTCTTCTACTTTCACAACTGCCTTTACGAAAGCGTGTGGAAGGACAACCGCCGCCGCTGGTCCGAACGCACGCCCACGTGGGACATCCTCCACAAGTTCGGCCACGACTACAAGGTGATCTTCATCGGCGACGCCGCGATGAGCCCCTACGAAATCAGCCACCCCGGCGGTTCGGTCGAGCACTTCAACGAGGAATCGGGCGCGGTGTGGGTCGATCGGGTGTCGCACATCTATCCGGCGACCGTCTGGCTCAATCCGGTGCCCGAAAAGCAGTGGGGCTATTCGCAGTCGACCAAGATGCTCAAGGACATGGTGGGTGGCAGCATGTTCCCGCTGACGCTGGGCGGTCTGGACGATGCGATGCGCGAACTGACGCGCAAGAAGCATTGACCGCGCGATAGGATTGCTTGGCTTGTGCTGACCGGGCAACTTCCCACCTAGCTTGAATGACCCAACGTCTCCCCGCTCTGTTCCTCGGTCACGGCTCGCCGATGACTACGATCACCGACGGCCCCGAGCGCCGCGCATGGCAGGCGTTGGGCCGCACCGTGCCCCGCCCGCGCGCAATCCTCGCGATCACCGCACATTGGGAAACGCACGGTCGCACTCACCTGACCATCGGCGACCATCCCCGCACTATCCACGATTTCCGCGGCTTCCCGCAGGAACTCTACGACATCCGCTATCCCGCACCGGGTTCGGACTGGCTGATCAAGCGGGTCGAAGCGCTGCTCGGCAAAGACCGGGTTGTGCGCGACGAAAACTGGGGCTTCGATCATGGCGCGTGGGGCGTGGTCCTGCCGATGTACCCCGACGCCGACATCCCGCTGGTCGCGATGAGCCTCGACCGTGCGCTGTTGCCCGCCGAACACCTCGCGCTGGGCGAACGCCTCGCCTCGTTGCGCGACGAGGGCGTGCTGATTGTCGCCAGCGGCAACATAATTCATAATCTTGCACTGTGGCGGCAGGCGGCGGGGACGCAACCGGAGTGGGCGCTGGCGTTCCGCGACAAGATCAACACCGCGCTGGAAGCCGGCGACCGCGCCGCTCTCGTGGCGGCGGCAGAGGGGCGCGACGAGAATGCGGCGCTCGCGGTGAACAGCGGCGAGCACTTCTTCCCGTTGCTCTACGCTGCGGGAGTGCGGCTGCCAGGGGATGAGGTGGCAATTTTCAACGATACGCTGGATGGGGCGCTGTCGATGACTTCAGTGGGGTTTGGGGATCCGGGGATAGCGCTCAAAGCCCAAACATGGTGCTGAAATCGCGTTGAGACAGCGTTTGTGCCGTCGAAGGCGTAAGGGTGAAAGTCGGTCCGCTTCTGTCGAGCGGTAGGCCTCCGTTTTCAATCCAGCTCAGCCGACGTTCGATCCCGGTAGTCACTGGCTCATTTGTCGTCTCAACCCAGATCCGGCGGAGTCCGATAGCTTCTGGGCTGACTTCCTCAGCAGTGCTCGAATCCTCGAGATCGCGGAAGCGGATGATGATCGGCCAGCCATCTCGAGGCAGTTCGGCTTTCGTCGTGTCTGCTCTGCTGCCCAAGCGTGACACGGCCTCCCAGAAGTTGTCGTGTCCGCCTTTCGGGATGTCCGGAGCAAGCGCGTGGGTTACGACTGACAAAAGCCGATCCCCCTGGTCCACCGATTTGAGGGTTGCGAAGACAGGCCCGCTATCCGTTTCGATTGCCAACGCCTCACCCCTAAGTAGCGAACCACCGGCAGTTTCATCTGCGAGCAGGCGAAACCGGTTCTTCTCAGCGAGAACCTCATAGACCGCGCTACCGCCGTGGACTCCCTCTATGGTTAGACGGTAGCGATAGACTTTAGTCGGATAAAAGAAACTGCACGACGCGAGCATTGACACTGCGCCCAAGAGCATAACCACGTTAGCCACCCGTTCTTTTCTCGACATATTACCAAATTTCGCTGGTTTATGATCTAGGCCGACTTTAACATTTTCAGTGGTTAAAATTTGTTATCCCTCGGAAACCCGCCCGGCGGCAGCCTTCCCGCCGCCCCCCGCGCCACCTTCCACAGCCGCATGTCGCTCTCGGTCCGCGTGCGCCCCGTCTCGCCGCCCATCTTCCAGCTCAGGCCGTCTTCCAGCCGCAGCGTCGTGACGTCGGCCATGCCGCCATCCTTGTAGCGTTGCAGCGTCACCCCCTGCCCGCGCGCCAGCACGGGCAGTTCTTCGAGGCTGAACAGCACCAGCTTGCGGTTGTCGCCGACCACCGCGACGTGGTCGTGCTCGGGGGGGATTTCGCGGACGACGGCGAGTTTGACCCCCGGCTTGGTGCTCATCACGCCCCTGCCCTTGCGGGTTTCGGCCAGCAACTCGTCGCTCTCCGCCGCGAAGCCTCGCCCCACATTCGACGCCAGCAGCAGTTGCGCCTTGGGCTTGTGGGCCAGCAGCGCCACCACCTGCGCCTCTGAATCGATGTCGAGCATCGTCCGCAGCGGCTCGCCGAACCCGCGCGCGCCGGGGAGTTTGTCTGCGCCGAGCGTGTAGAATCGGCCGTTGTCCGCCGCTATCAGCAGCTTGTCGGTGGTCTGGGCGTGGAGCGCAAACGCCGGCCCGTCGCCTTCCTTGAACTTGAAGTCGCGGTCGAGCGGTTCGTGGCCTTTCGCGGCCCTGATCCACCCGCGCGCGGAGAGGATCACCGTCACCGGCTCCTTTTCGATCATCGCGTCCATGCTGAATTCGCGCGTCGGAGCGGCTTCGGCGATGGTGGTGCGGCGGCGGCCGAGCGCGGTATCCTCGGCGTAATCCTTGCGCAGCGCAGCCAGATCGCGCTTGAGCCGGGTGCGCTGGCGAGCGGGGCTGTCGAGCAGCGTGGTCAGGGCGTCGCGCTCGGCCAGCAGCTCGTCGCGCTCCTTGCGCAGTTCCATTTCCTCGAGCTTGCGCAAAGAGCGCAGCCGCATGTTAAGGATCGCCTCGGCCTGGCGGTCGGTCAGCTCGAACTCGGCGATTATCACCGGCTTGGGCTCGTCCTCGCCGCGGATGATGGCGATGATCCGGTCGAGGTTGAGGTAGGCAACGATGTAGCCTTCGAGCAGCTCGAGCCGCGCCGCGATCTTCTCCAGGCGGTGCTGGCTACGGCGGATCAGGATCTCGATCTGGCTCTTGATCCATTCCTGGAGCACCAGCTTGAGGCTGAGCACGCCCGGGGTCCGCCCGGCGTCGAGGACGTTGAGGTTGAGCCCGAAGCGGGTTTCGAGGTCGCTCAGCTTATAGAGCGATTCCTTGAGCAGTTCGGGATCGACGTTGCGGCTTTTGGGCACGAACACCAGCCGGATCGCCTCGTCGCTCTCGTCGCGGATGTCCTCGAGGATGGGAAGCTTGCGGTCGGCGATGAGCTGGGCGACCTGCTCGATCAGCTTGCCCTTCTGGACCAGATAGGGAATCTCGCTGATCACCAGCTGCCATTGCCCACCGGCCAGCCGCTCGATCCCGCTGTCTTCCCACGCGCCGTCCTTGTCGCGCCCGGTCGAAAACCGCCCGCGCAGCCGGATCGCGCCCTTGCCGCTTTCATAGGCGGCGGAAATAGCCGCCGGGCTATCGACCACCACACCCCCCGTCGCGAAGTCCGGCCCGTGGAACACCTGCATCAGTTCGGCGTGTTCGGCGTGGGGATTGTCGATCAGCAGCAGCGTGGCGTCGACAATTTCGGTCACGTTGTGGCTGGGGATGTTGGTCGCCATCCCCACCGCGATCCCGCTGGACCCGTTGGCGAGCAGGTTGGGGAACAGCCCGGGGAATATCTCGGGTTCTTCCTCCTCGCCGTTGTAGGTCGGGTGGAAATCGACCGTGCCCTCTTCGAGGCCCGCCATCAGCCGGATCGCGGTCTTCGTCAGCCGGGCTTCGGTGTAGCGATAGGCCGCGGCGTTATCGCCGTCGATGTTGCCGAAGTTGCCTTGCCCCTCGACCAGCGGATAGCGCAGCGCGAAATCCTGCGCGAGGCGGACCATCGCGTCGTAGACCGACTGGTCGCCGTGCGGGTGGTACTTGCCGATGACGTCGCCGACCACGCGCGCCGACTTCTTGAACGCCTGACCCGGATCGAGCTTCAATTGCCGCATCGCCCACAGCAGGCGGCGGTGGACCGGCTTCAGCCCGTCGCGCAGATCGGGCAGCGAACGCGCGGTGATCGTGGAGAGCGCATAGACCAGGTACCGCTCGGACAACGCGCTGTCGAACGGGGCATCGACGATGGCGTCGAACGGATCGGGACTTGTGGTATCGGTGGCCATTGTGGGCGCGCCCTAGCAGGCGCGGACTCGCCACGCCAAGATCAGCGACCCTGCATATCCCGGCTTTCCCCCGGAATCCGGACTTCCAGACCATCCAGTTCTGGCGTCAGCACGATCTGGCACGACAGGCGGCTGGTGCGGGTGACCTGGGCGGCGAGGTCGAGCATGTCCTCCTCGTCGTCTGCCGCCGGGGGCAGGCGATCGAACCATTGGGCCGCGACGATCACGTGGCAGGTCGAGCAGGCCATCTGGCCCTCGCAAGTGCCTTCGAGCGGCATTCCGGCGGCTTGCGCGACTTCGAGCAGGCGCGCGCCGTCTTCGGCGGTGGCGGACACGCGCTCGCCCTTGCCGGTGACGAAGGTGACGCTGACCATCAGCAGCCCTGCGCCGTCGCGGCAGCATCGAGCGCGTGGCAGGCGGTCTCGACTTCATCCATCGTCGTATAGCGCCCGAAACCCAGGCGGATCGAATTGCGCGCCTCGACCGCCTCGAGCCCGATCGCGGTCAGCACCCGACTCGGCGCACCAGTGCCGCTGCCGCAGGCCGACCCGGCGGAAAAGGCGATGGTGCGGCAGTCGCTGAGCAGGCGCGGGAAGTTTAGCCCGGCAAGGCGCAGGCTGAGATTGCCCGGCCAGCGCGCGCTCTCACTACCGTTGACGGTCCAGCGCGCCAGGATTGCGCGGGCGCGCGCGGCGAGGCCCGAAAGATGCTGGAAGTCGACGTCCATCCGCGCTTTGGCCAGCGCCGCCGCCGCGCCGAAGCCGGCGCACAGCGCAGGACTGAGCGTTCCCGAGCGCAGCCCGCTCTCCTGCCCTCCGCCGTGGATCCACGGAGCGATGGAGAGGCCCTCCCTGACCCACAAGGCCCCGATCCCCTTGGGGCCGTAGAGCTTGTGCGCGGTGATCGCGATGAAGTCCGCATCCTCGGGCGGGGGCAGCTTGCCCGCGCCTTGCACCGCGTCGCACAGGAACAGCGCGCCTGCCTCGTGCGCGCGCTCGGCGAGCCGCGCCACCGGCTGGATCGTGCCGATTTCGTTGTTGACCTGCATCACCGCGACCAGGTCGGCACCCTCCGGGAAATCAACGTCCGGGTCGACCACACCGTCCTTGCTCACCGGCAGCTCTTGGCACTCCGCGCCGCTTGCCAGCGCTGCGTTGACCACCGCCGAATGCTCGACTGCGGACAAGGCGATTGCGCCGAGCGGGACCGCGCGGATCGCCTGGTTGATCGCCTCGGTCGCCCCACTGGTGAAGATCACCCGGCCACCCTTGGGCAACAGCTGTGCCACCTGCTCGCGCGCCACCTCGACCGCCGCAGCCGCGACTCGGCCGGCCCGGTGCATCGAGTGCGGATTTGCGAAGCCAATTGCCTCGGGGCCCGACAGCCACGGCAGCATCGCCTCGAGCGATTCGGGCGCGAGCGGCGTCGTCGCTTGGTGGTCGAGGTAGATGAAATCGCGCAAGCTGGCTGGTCCACACTCTTGGAAGTTGCTTTAGAGAAGGCCGTTTCTATATAGCGCGCGCTTCTAATCCAGCCCCGCCGCGCGATTTACGCCGGGCCGCACACCAGGAACGTCATGCCCTCAGTCATTTTTCCCGGTCCAGAAGGCCGTCTCGAAGGCCGTTTCCAGCCGTCCGCGCGCCCGCGCGCACCTGTCGCAATGATTCTCCACCCCCATCCGCATGGCGGAGGGACGATGAACGACAGGATAGTCCAGGCGCTCTACAAGACGTTCGTCGCGCGCGGGTTCGCCACGTTGCGCTTCAATTTCCGCGGCGTGGGCCGCAGCCAGGGCAGTTTCGACAACGGCATTGGCGAACTCTCCGATGCCGCCGCGGCGCTCGACTGGGTCCAGTCGATCCATCCCGAGGCGCAGACCACGTGGATCGCGGGGTTCAGCTTCGGCGGGCTGATCGGGATGCAGTTGCTGATGCGTCGGCCCGAGATCCGCGGGTTCATCACGATCAATCCGCCCGCCAATATGTACGATTTCAGTTTTCTTGCGCCGTGCCCCGCGTCGGGCATCATCGTCCAGGCGGCGCAGGACACGGTGGTGACGCCCAACGCGGTGCAGAAGCTGGTCGATAAACTGCGCACCCAGAAGCACATCACGATCCATCACGACGAGATCGCGCGCGCCAACCATTTCTTCGAGAACGAGATCGACGACATGATGCACTCGGTCGACAACTACCTCGACATGCGCCTGTCGCCGGATTCGCCGATCAAATAGCGTTCAGCGATCCGCCCTAGCGACCGGCGCCTCGCCCGAAGCGTCGGGCAGGGTCCAGATGCCGACGTTGACCAGCATGATCATCGCGAGCAGCACCATAAGCAGCGGCCGCTGCCGCTCGTTTCGGCTGCGCCACAGGTAAAGCGCCCCTGCCAGCAGCACGAGCGCGCCGAGCATCAGCAGCGAGAGGGCCATGTCCATGGGATGCGCCCTAGCGTGCCGGGCGCAACCAGACAACGCGCCGCCGCCTTGCATGACGGGGCGCGGAACCGAACCTTGCTTCCCGCGCTTCACCACCGGAGCCATCTGGCTCGGCAGGAGAGCAGCGATGGGTATTTTCAGTTCGATCAAGGACGCGATCTTCGGGCACAAGGCCAAGGCCGCTACACCAGCCGCGGGCACTCGCTTGCCCGAAGGCGGCACCGTCGCCGCGCCGCAACCGCAGCCGACCGCCCCGGCGGCGGTGTCCGAAGTGAATGTCGAGGCCAACCTCGCCGAAATGGGCAAGGGCAAGGACCTCAACTGGCGGACTTCGATCGTCGATCTGATGAAACTGCTGGGGATCGATTCGAGTCTGGACAATCGCAAGGAACTCGCCCGCGAGCTGGGTTACACCGGCGACCTCGACGGCAGCGCCGAGATGAATATCTGGCTCCACAAGGCTACGATGAAGGAACTGGCGAAGAACGGCGGCAGGGTTCCGGCGGAGCTTACGGAATAAGGGACACCCCAAAAACCCCGCTCGTGTCGAGCGGACTATGGGTTGTCCGGCCCGGCCCTAAACCTCCAGCGCGTGAATCTCGGCGCTGCGGCGGTCGCCGTCGCGCCGGACCACCAGCGCCGAGTATTCAGGCACTTCGATCCAGGTCGCGATGTCGCGGGTTAGCGGTTCCGACGCGACGATGATGCTGTCGGCATCGGCCGCCCCGCCGACCAGCTTCCACTCGTCGCCGTGGAGGCCGTAATCGCGCCCGAAAGTGTACCACATCGAGAGGAACTGCATCGTCCCTTGCAGGCGAACGTTCTCGAACCGCCCGAAATCGAAGGTGTAACGCACCGCGATCAGGTTGACCCCGTCGCAGAAGATCAGGTTGGTGGATGAAGATCGGGTGATCCCGTGGCGCGCGCGGACCTCACGCACGATCCCCAGCGCGCGCCGGATCGCGGCGAGGATCGCCTCGGGCTGGTTGATCCGCAACGGATCGTCGAGCCCGGACAGCACCAGCGCATAGAGCCACTCGCTGTCGGTCGAGCCCTGGATGTGCTGCGCGAACTCGGGCCGGACGTGCTCGACCAGATCGAACCGCATCGCGCGAAATCCAGACAGGTCGCCGTTGTGCGCCATCGCCAGCGGCACCCGGTCGAATTTGAACGGGTGGACGTTCTGCTCGTTGATCTGGACCGACGAATTGTAAGGCACTCCGCGGATATGCGCGAGCAATGCGTGCGGCGCGACTTTGCTCGCCAGCAGCTTGAGGTTGCGGTCGAACACCCCGACCTGGGTGGTGCGATAGACGAACGGGCTGGCCGGCGCATGGCTGACCGGATCCCACGCCGCCATCCCGAACCCGGCAAGGTTGAGCATGTCGAGCATCTGGGCGTGGATGATCTGGTTTAGCAGCGCCGAATCGGGCGAATAGAGCAGATCCTCGAGCAGCACCGGCGTGCCGAGATAGCTGACGATGCGGCACATCAGGTCGTGCTCCCCGCGGCGTTGAAGCGGCCCAGCGCGATCGCCCGGCCAAAGTGGCGGTTGGCGCGGCGCTGATCGCGCACCAGCTGGCGGTCCACCGCTGCCAGCACCACCTGACCGATGCGTCCGGGGTGTTCGCGCCAGCGCAAGAATGCCGCGGCGTTGACGCGGAGCAGGATCGACTCCTCGACCGCATCGAGCGCCAGCGGCTGCTCGCACCGGTCGATCATCGCGACCAGCCCCGCCCACTCGCCGGGACCGTGGATCGTCACCTGTTCGCGCAAA
This sequence comes from Novosphingobium sp., assembly GCA_030697365.1. Lineage (GTDB taxonomy): Bacteria > Pseudomonadota > Alphaproteobacteria > Sphingomonadales > Sphingomonadaceae > Novosphingobium. The sequence continues at coordinate 65,792 of JAUYQH010000157.1, forward strand.
GCTCCCCGGACGAACGCTGCGCGCACGGCGCCGCGGACCACGAGGTAGAGCGTATCGGGCTTGGCACCCGCCTCGACGAGCGAAGTGTTGCGTGTTGCTGACAATCCTTCGCCAGCGGCGATCAGTTCGGCACAGTCGACGTCGGCGAGTTCGGCGAAAGTCCCCAGCGAGCGGAGCATTTCAGCGTCAATGACGTGTGGTGCGGGATCGATTGCGGGCGGCGAACGGCGCAACTCGCTCGCTTCGGCCAGCGAAGTCTGAGCAAGTCGCTCAAGCGTAGCGCGGGTGCGCGTCGCTACCAGCCCGCGCAGACGGTCGATCGCCGCAACCGGCCCGCCGCGCCCCTCCCCCAGCATCGCCGCAAACCCGCGTGCCGGGATCAGCAAACCGCTTGTGTCCTCCACCGCGCGCACGGTGGCGGAGCGCGGGCCGTCGTCGAGCAGCGCAAATTCGCCGACCACTTCGCCCGGTGCGATCCGGCTGACCCATGCGGCCTCGTCACCGGGCATTCGGGTGGCAATTTCGAGCAGTCCGCTTTCGACCAGGAACAGCCCGCTGGGCGGATCGCCCTGACGGAACAGCAACGCGTCCGCTGCCACTTCGAAGGGCCGGGCCAGCGCACGCAGATCGGCGAGCGCGGCCTCGTCCAGTCCCGCGAACAGCTCAACCCGATCCAGCGCCTCGCCCATCGCCTCTCTCCCCCGATTCGGAAGCTTAGCGGCTGCACCCGGGTTTGACAGCGGCGCAACGCACGGGCAGTTTCGTTTCATGCGAAACAATGAAATCGCCCTCACCCGGCGCGAGATTCTGGCCGCCGGCAGCATCGGCGCGCTGGCCCTGGCCCTCCCCGGCTGCGCCGCCACCCTCGCCCGGCCCGCTATCGGCCCTCCGGCCGCGGCTACTGCGCTGCTCGATGCGTTCGCTTGGCGATTTCTCGAGCACCATCCTGAAAGCGCGACCGAAAAAGGGGTGGATATTGATGCCCACGCCGGCTTGCGCGGCAAGCTCGAGGACCGCTCGGCGGCGGGGCAGGCGGCGATTGCCGAGACCCTGCGCGCCGATCTCGCCCGCGTCGAGGCGATCGATCCGGCCCCGCTCGACCCCGCCACGCGGACCTCGTTCGAGGTCGTGCGCAGCGCCTATCGCACCGCGCTGGCGGGGTTCTCGCTGCCCTACGGCGATGTCGCGGTCGGCGGCTGGCGCAACACGCCCTACGTCGTCATCCAGAACGTCGGGCAGTATATCGACGCACCCAACCTGCTCGAAGCCACGCATCCGGTGCGCGACGCGGCCGACGCCGAAGCCTACATCGCAAGGCTCGAAGCGCTGCCCGCCACGCTTGACGGCGAAACCGGGCGCCTCCGCGGCGCGCGCGAATTCGGACTGGTCCCGCCCGCGATCCTGCTCGACCGGACGATCGCGCAGCTCGGCAAGACCATCGAAGACGCCCGCGGCGGGGGCCGGCTGGTCACGGCGCTGACCTCGCGAACCGGAGCCGTCGCGGGCGACTGGGACCGGCGCGCGCGGTCGCTCGTCAGCGGGCCTGTCGCCGCTGCGCTCGATCGCCAGCTTGCCGAAATCCGTGCCGAGCGGGCGGTCGCGCAGGCTGCGCCGGGCATGTGGGCGCGCCCGCGCGGCGACGAATACTACGCCTGGGCGCTGCAGGCCGCGACCACGACCACGCGAACACCTGACGAGATCCACGCGATGGGTCTCGAGCAGGTGCGCGAGTACCACGGCCGGATGGACCCGCTTCTGCGCAAGCTCGGCTTCACGTCGGGAACCGTCGGCGAGCGAATGCTGGCGTTGGCCAAGGATCCCCGCTCGCGCTTCTCCGAAGGCGACAAGGGCCGCGCCGAAGTCATCGCGCTGATGCAATCGAAGATCGATTATATCCGCACCCGCATGCCGCTGGCGTTCCGACGCCTGGCTCGCGGCAACCTCGAGATTCGCCGCATCGCCCCCGCCGAGGAAGCCGGCGCCCCCGGGGCGTATGGCGGCTCGGGCTCGATCGACGGCAAGATTCCCGGAAAGATCTGGCTCAACCTTTCCGATCCGAACCGTCACACCCGCTACGACATTCCCACGCTCGGCTTCCACGAGGGCATCCCCGGACACGTCTGGGAAGGCGAGTATTCGAACGATCTGCCGCTGATCCGCTCGGTCCTGTCGTTCAGCGCGTTCAGCGAGGGCTGGGCGCTCTACGCCGAGACGCTTGGCGACGAACTTGGGGCCTACGACGACGATCCGGTCGGGCAGCTCGGCTACCTCCAGTCGATCGCGTTTCGCGCTTGCCGACTGGTGGTCGATACCGGTCTTCATCACAAGCGCTGGACCAGGGCTCAGGCGATTGATTGGTTTGTTTCGACCAATGGCTCGGATCGCGATGACGTGACCAGCGAAGTCGATCGCTATTGCGCATGGCCCGGGCAGGCCTGTGCCTACAAGGTCGGCCACAGCGAAATGCTGCGCCTGCGCGAGATGGCCAAAGCAAGGCTCGGTCCGCGCTATGACTTGCGCGATTTCGACCAGGCGGTGGTCGATGGCGGCAACGCTCCGCTCGATGTGCTGGCGGGCAACGTCGAACGTTATGTTGGCAAGGCGTTGCGAACGATGGAGCCCGCCTGAGGCCGAACGGCCTAGGCGGCGACTGGCGCGGCCTGGCGGACCCCTTCGTCGACGTGCTCAGCAAACTCCGCGAAGTTGTCGATGAACTGGCGGACCAGCGTTTGCGCGGTCTTGTCATACTCGGCGGGATCGGCCCAGGCGCCGCGCGGATCGAGCAATTTGCTGTCCACGCCCGCCACGCTCACCGGCACCTCGAACCCGAAGTTGGGGTCCTTGCGGAACTCGGCGTGGTTGAGGCTGCCATCGAGCGCGGCGTTGAGCAGCGCGCGGGTCGCCTGGATCGGCATCCTTTTGATTCCCGGCATCGTCGCCTTGCCCCCCGACCAGCCGGTGTTGACCAGCCAGCAGGTGACCTGGCCTTTGGCGATCCGCTCCTTGAGCAGGTTTCCATAGACCGACGGGTGGCGCGGCATGAACGGGGCGCCGAAACAGGTGCTGAAGGTCGCCTCGGGCTCGGTCACCCCGATCTCGGTCCCCGCGACGCGCGCGGTATAGCCCGAGAGGAAGTGGTACATCGCCTGGTCGGGGGTCAGCCGCGCGATCGGCGGCAGCACGCCATAGGCGTCGGCAGTCAGCATGATGATGTTGGCGGGCACCGGGCCGAGGTTTTCGGGCGACGTGTTGGGGATGAACTCCAATGGGTACGAACCGCGGCTGTTCTCGGCGAGGCTGGCGTCGTCGAAATCGAGCTCGCGCGTCTCGGGGTCCATCACCACGTTTTCGAGCACGGTGCCGAAGCGCTTGGTGGTGGCGAAGATCTCCGGCTCGGCCTCGGGCGAGAGGCGGATCATCTTGGCGTAGCAACCACCCTCGAAGTTGAACACCGCGGTGTCCGACCAGCCGTGCTCGTCGTCGCCGATCAGCGTGCGGCTGGCGTCGGCCGACAGCGTGGTCTTGCCGGTGCCCGAAAGCCCGAAGAACACCGCGGTCTTGCCATCGGCGCCGATGTTGGCCGAACAGTGCATCGGCATCACCCCCTGCGCGGGCAGCAGGTAGTTGAGGATGCCGAACACGCTCTTCTTCATTTCGCCCGCATATTTGGTGCCGCCGATCAGGATAAGCTTCTCGGTGACGTTGACCGCGATCACGGTCTCGCTCCGGGTGCCATGGCGCGCGGGATCGGCACGGAAGCTGGGCAGGTCGATGATCGTGTATTCGGGCGCGAACCCCGCCAGTTCTGCCTGGGTGGGGCGCACCAGCAGCGTGCGGATGAACAGGTTGTGCCAGGCAAGTTCGTTGATGACCCGCACCTTGACGCGATGCTCGGGCTGCGACCCGCCGAACAGATCGGCGACGTAGAGCGTTTCCCTGGCGCCCAGCGCTGCCAGGAAATCGGCCTTGAGCGCTGCGAAGTCCTGGGGCGACATTGCGACGTTGGTCTTGCCCCACCACACGGTGCTTTCGGTTTCGGCATCGCGAACGATGAACTTGTCCTTGGCCGAACGCCCGGTGTGCTTGCCGGTCTCGACCACCAGCGGGCCGTCCTTGGCCAGTGCCCCCTCGCCGTTGCGCACCGCGTGCTCGACTAGCGCCGAGGTTCCCAGATTGGCGTGGACGGTGGCACCAGTGGAGATCCCCTGGGCGGAAAGCGACACGTGCAGTTCGGAACCGGACAAGGCGGACTCTCCCTTAAGCGAAAGGGGCGACGAGCGCGGAGCTGTCGCCAACGGGGGGGTGTGACGATCAAGTGATTCCCGGTGGCGCATAATCGTCCCGCCTGTCGCCGTCAAATGACGCAAGTCTGCGAATAATCCTGCTGCGATGCACCATGCGACGGGCAGGTGTTCAGCCGAGGCAGGCCGGGCTATGACTAGCTACGATGCAGCAAACGATTGCCCTAATCGACGACGACCGCAATATCCTCACTTCCGTGTCGATCGCCTTGCAGGCCGAAGGCTATGCCACGCGGATCTACACCGATGGCGAGAATGCGTTGAAAGCGCTCACCGACAACCCGCCCGACCTGGCGGTGTGCGACATCAAAATGCCGCGGATGGACGGGCTCGAGCTGCTCCGCCGCCTGCGCGAGACCCCAGGCGAGGGCGCCACGCTGCCGGTCATCTTCCTGACTAGCAAGGACGACGAGGCCGACGAGGCGCTGGGCCTGGCCAGTGGCGCGGACGACTATATCGTCAAGCCCTTCAGCCAGCGCCTGCTCATCGCGCGCATCCGCGCGATCCTGCGCCGCGCCGACCTGACCCGGCGGATCGCCGCAGGTGAGAATGCGGGCGAATCGTTGCCGGAAACGATCGTCCGCGGGCGCCTGGCGATGGACCCTGCGCGGCACGAAGTGACCTGGGGCAATCAGCCGGTCTCGCTGACCGTGACCGAGTTCCTGATCCTCGAAGCGCTCGCCCAGCGTCCCGGCGTGATCAAAAGCCGCAACCAGCTGATGGACGCCGCCTATCACGAGGACGTGTTCGTCGATGACCGCACCGTGGACAGCCACATCAAACGCCTTCGCCGCAAGTTCCGCCTCGTCGATCCCGCCTTTGCAGGGATCGATACGCTGTACGGTGCAGGCTACAGCTTCGCCGATGACTGACAGGACCGGAGCGGAACCGGCGGCGGGCAAGCTGTTCTGGAGCCGCCGAATTTCACTCACCGCGCGTATCCTGGCGCTCAACATCATTGCGCTGGCTCTGATGGCGGGGAGCCTCTTCTACCTCGATTCACTGCGCAAACAGCTGATTGCAGAGCGTTTCAAGCTGGCCCGCAGCGAGGTGGAAATTACCGCCGACGCGCTGGCCGAAGCGCGCGAGGCGCAGCGCCGCCCGCTGCTGGTGCGAATTGCGCGCGAGCAGGATCTGCGGCTGCGGCTTTACGATGCGCGGGGCGATCTGATCGCCGACACGTTCGTCATCGCCGAGCCTGCGTTCGGCTTCGTCGATCCCGCTCGCGAGCCGTGGTACCAGCACGCCGCGCGGGCGCTGGACCGCGCGGTCGATTTTCTGGTCACCGCGCCCCGGGTGGAAAACTATCGCGAGCCCCCATCCACCAATGCCGATGCGTGGCCTGAGATTGCCACCGCGCGGATGGCGGGACGCAGCGTGGTCCGTCTGCGCCATGCGCCCGACCGCACCCCTGTGATCAACGCCGCGACCCCGGTGGGTGTGCGCGGGGAGATGCTGCTCTCGTCGCGCAACCCGCGTGACGTCACCCAGGCGATCCGCGATGCGCGCCAGACGCTGTTCATCGTGGTGGTCGTGGCGCTGGTTCTATCGATTCAGCTGTCGCTGTTCCTCGCGCGCACGATCGTCCAGCCGCTGCGGACGCTGGTCCGCGCCGCGGTGCGTGTGCGGCTCGGGCGCGACCGCGAGGTGGTGGTGCCGCGCCTGCCTGAACGCGGCGACGAGATCGGTCTGCTGGCGCGCGCCTTTTCAGACACCGTCAGCGCGCTGCGTCAGCGGATCGATGCCGGTGAAAGCTTCACAGCCGACGTCAGCCACGAACTCAAGAACCCACTCGCTTCATTGCGCAGCGCGCTCGAATCGCTGGGCAAGGTGAACGATCCGGCGCTGCGCGAAGAGCTTCAGGCCATCGCCACGCACGACGTCCAGCGGATCGACCGGCTGATCAGCGAGATTTCCGATGCCAGCCGAATCGACGCCGAACTCAGCCGCGCGCGCTTCGAACCGGTCGATCTTGCGTTGCTCGCCCTCCGCCTGGTGAGCGAACGCGACAGCCGCCGCGCCGCCGTGGGACCGCGGGTGGTAATGGCGGCAAACGGCCCCGCGCTGATCCGCGGCGACGCGGCGCGGCTCGAACGGGTGATCGACAATCTGATCGACAACGCGCTGTCGTTTTCTCCGCCCGCGGCCACGGTCACGGTCGAAGTGGGCGGTTCGAACGGGCGCGTCGCCCTGACGGTAACCGACGAGGGCCCCGGCGTGGCGCCGGATTTGCGCGAAACGGTGTTCGAACGGTTCCATTCCGTACGCCCCGCAAGCGAGGCGTTCGGCAAGCATAGTGGACTGGGGCTGGCGATCGCGCGGACCATCGTCGAGGCGCACGACGGCACACTGCGGATCGGGGACCGCCCCGATGGCCGACCCGGCGCGCACCTGGTGGCCGGGTTCCCGGCGCTGTGAACGGCGCACTTCATCAGGCTACCTGCGTGGCGGTCGGCGGTCGCGGGCTGCTGATCGAAGGACCACCCGGCGTGGGCAAGTCGAGCCTCGCGGTGGCGCTGATCGACCGTGGCGCCGTGCTGGTCGGCGATGACGGGGTTCTCCTCGTCCTTCGGGGCGAGCGGGTCCATGCCTCCCCGGCGCCGGGCATCGCGGGCAAGCTCGAAGTGCGCAACGTGGGCCTGCTCGACTTCCCGATCCTGAGCGACGTGCCGGTTGCACTGGTCCTTCGCCTGGACCCCGCCGCGCCACGCTTTCGCGAAACGCCCGAATGGCTCGAGCGCGCGGGAGTCCAGCTGCCTGCCATCGACTTGTGGCCGGACTCGCCGGTCCTTGCGCTTCGGGCCGAGCTAGCGTTGCGGACTTATGGCCTGCGCTGATCCGGCGCATTGCGGGACACCCCTCGCCCCCACCCTTCCCTTGCCCGCGCGGAAAGCGCAATGGCGGCGGTCATGACCGGCGAGTCGCCCACCGCCCCGCAACGCATCCTGCTGGTCACCGGCTTGCTCGGGGCGGGCAAGACCACCGCGCTCAAGGTGCTCGAAGATCTCGGCTGGGAGACGATCGACAACTTCCCGGTGCGGCTGCTCAATCGCCTTCTGGCGACGCGGCCCAGCGGCGACGACCATGACGCACCGCTGGTGATCGGGTTCGACAGCCGTACCCGCGGCTTCGACCCGCGCGCCATCATCGAACAGGTCAAGCGGCTGGCCCGGCGGGGCGAGATCGAGGTGACAACGCTGTTTCTCGATTGCTCGGGCACCGAGCTCGAGCGGCGTTACAACGAAACCCGACGCCGCCACCCCATGGCGCAGGATCGCCCCGTCATCGAGGGTGTCGCCGCGGAACGGGAGCTGCTCGAGCCGCTACGGCGCTGGGCCGACGTGGTCATATCGACCAGCTATTTCACCGCCCAACAGCTTCAACAGGCGATTCGCGACCGCTTCGCCCCGATTTCCGATCGTGGCACGACGATCACCATCAGCAGCTTCGGCTTCGCCCGCGGGACCCCGCCGCTGGCGGATTTCGTGTTCGACGTTCGCTTTCTGGACAATCCCCACTGGGTCGATACGCTGCGCCCGATGACCGGACTGGTAGAGCCCGTCGCCGCGCACATCCGCGCCGATCCGGCCTGGCCCGCGGCTTTCGCGCATATCCGCGACCTGCTGCTGCTGGTGATTCCGCGCTATGCCGCGCACGGCAAGGCCTATCTCAACATCGCGATCGGCTGCACCGGTGGGCGGCATCGATCGGTGTTTGTGGCCGAGGAAATCGCGAAAGCCTTGCGCGGCGCCGGATTTGCGCCCACATTGCTGCACCGCAACCTGGCCGCGCGGTCGATCGACCAGATCGAGGACGCGCCGGCAAGATGAACACCCAAGTTGAACATCGGGGCTCGCATCACTTCCCTTCCTCTCCTGTCGATCCGGGCAGCACCGTCAATCGCGCGTTCAACCGTGCGCGGCGATGCCCCCGTGCCATTTTGTGCGGAGCATCGCTGATTCCATGATCGGCCTCATTCTGGTTACCCACGGCCGCCTTGCCGAGGAATTCATCAATGCGATGGAGCACGTCGTCGGCGCGCAGGCGGATATGGTTGCGGTGTGCATCGGGCCGCACGACGACATGGAAAAGCGCCGCAAGGAAATTGCCGACGCGATCCGCCGGGTCGATTCGGGCAGCGGCGCGATCGTCCTTACCGACCTGTTCGGCGGCACGCCTTCCAACCTCGCGATTTCGCTGATGCAGGCCGGCCGGGTGGAGGTGATTGCGGGGATCAACCTGCCGATGCTGATCCGCCTGGCTGGCGCGCGCAAGTGCATGGCGGTCGAAGACGCCGCCCGCGCCGCGCGCGAAGCGGGTCGCAACTACATCACCATCGCCTCCGAGTTCCTCGGGCAAGACGCCTGAGGCAGCCAGGGGTGGGGCAAGCGCACGAAACGGTTACCATCAGTAACCAGCGCGGGCTCCACGCGCGGGCCAGCGCCAAATTCGTCAATGCCGTGGCCATGCTTCCCCCCGAACTGGTGGTGCGCGTGGTCAAGGACGGCAACGAAGCGGCGGGCGGCAGCATCCTGGGCCTGATGATGCTCGGTGCGGCCAAGGGCGACCGCATCGATATCGAAGTCAGCGGCGAAGGTGCCGATGCGGCGCTGGCCAAGCTCGTCGGGCTGGTCGTCGACGGCTTCGGCGAGGATTGATCGGCTGCAACCCGTGCGCAGGCGGATCACCGGCTTTTCCAATCCCACGGTCAAGGCGATCCGGGCGCTGCGCGACAAGAAGCATCGCCGCGAGGAGCAGCGGTTCCTCGCCGAAGGGCTGCGCCTGCTGACCGACGCGCGCGAATCGGGGAGAATCGCCCAGACGCTGCTGATGGCCGAGGGGCGCGAGCCGCACCCGTTACTCGATACGCTCGAACACGCGGTGACCCAGGCCGGCGGCGAAGTGATCGAACTGGCGCCCGATCTGCTCGCCAAGATCACCGGCAAGGACAATCCGCAGGCGGTGGCCGGGGTCTTCGCCGAGTGGCCCACCGTACTCGATGCGATAGACCGCACGACCGCGCCGCTGGTGCTGGTGGCGCAGGCGCTGCGCGATCCTGGCAATCTCGGGACGATGCTGCGCACCGCCGACGCGGTCGGAGCCGCGGGGCTGGTCCTGCTCGACGACTGCGCGGATCCGTTCTCCGTCGAAGCGGTCCGCGCCAGCATGGGCGCAATCTTCACCGTTCCACTTGCGCGCGCGCGCTGGGAGGAATTCCTGCCCTGGCTGCGCGGCGGCCCCGGCCAACTGGTGGCGGCATCGTTGCGCGAAGCGGTGCCGTATCGCGGCGCACCCTATCAGGCACCGTGCTTCATCCTGATCGGTAACGAATCGCGCGGACTGCCCGCCGACTACGAGGCCGCGTGCGACTTGCGCGTGACGATGCCCATGCGCGGGCGCGCCGACAGTCTCAACGCCGCGGTCGCCGCTGCGGTTCTGGCCTATGAAGTCGATGCAGCGCTCTACTGACCTGCCCGTTCATCGCCAGATAACACCGGCAGGCGCACGATCCGGGCATGCGCCGACTCGCTCTTCTCGATCTTCCACTGCTGGTCGCCGGGTGCATCGCGGCCAATCGCCCCGCGGCGCCGCTGGCGGATACCAACTGGCGCATGGTGGCGATCGACGGACAACCCGCCGCCATGGTCGACAAGGCCGGCATGTCGTTCGAGGGCGAGACCATCAGCGCCAGCGTCGGGTGCAACCGCATGAGTGGCGCCTACCGGGTCGATCGGCAGCGGCTGTTCGCCGGGCCGCTGGTACAGACGGAAATGTATTGCGAAGGAGCCGTGTGGGGCCAGGAACAGGCGCTCTCGGCGCTGCTTGCCGGGGCTCCGCGGATCGACTTGTCCGCCAGCCGTCTGACGCTCGCCTCCAGCGGCCACCGCGCTGAGTTCTCGAGGATTTAATCCCCCGCGATGAGCGCGGTGATCCGGTATTCGCCTTCCTTCGATTTGTCGGCGATCAGGCGATAGTCGAGCAGGCTGCGCAGTTTGGCCGTGGCCACGAAACCGCTCGAACCATCGGCCGCGGTCACTTCGGCATAGCGCGCCGCGGGATCGAACCCCTCGCCCTTGAGCGTCACCAGCGCCCAGTCGAGCGTACGGACCATCGGCGCGGAGGGCGTGGGCTTGCTGCGCAACGGCACCTCGGTCCCCGTCACGAGCATCGTTCGCGCCGCATCGACATCGTCGGGCACGCGCGAGAATATCGCGGGCAGCGTGGCGACGGTGCCATCGACGGCGCAGCCCAGCGGGGCGAGCGCCGTGATCTCGTCCCACAGCGACGATTTCGGATCGGCGAGCCGCTTGCGCAATTCGTCGGTGCCAGCGCCTCCGCCGAAATCCAGATTGATCGCGGGATCGCCGAGCGCGACCAGCGCATCGACGTCGCGTTTGGCGGCGGCTGCGAGCACCGCGTCACGGAACGTTGAAAAGCCTGGCAATTTGGCGCACTCGTCCCGGGGTGCATAGGCGACAAGCGGCTTGCTCGCGATTGCCGGTTCGGGGGCAGCACTCGTTTTGGCTTCGGGAGAAGGTTCAGGAGTCCCGGGAGGTAGTAGCGGCGGCGCCAGAGGCTTTGCGAGGGCTTCGGGGGATTTGCTTGCCGCCGGTTCAGGTGGCGGAGGCCCGGCGCGGTCACAGGCAGCCAGCATCGCCAGCACGGCGGCACACGCCCATGGCCCCCTGCCCCGCATCAGCCCGTATCCTGCACTGCCTCGTCCGCTTGTCCCCCAATGAGCAAAGCTTCACCCGGTTCCCCGGCGAGGCGCGAATCGCCATGGCGCGGGGCAGCTTCGACCAGCGGCACGTCCTCGATCTCGCGCTTGCCTATCTCGATCCCCTTGTCGCGCAGCCGCCGACCGGCGGTCAGCACGTTGCGTTCGAAACTGCCGACGAAGTCGTTGTACTTGCGCACCGCCCGATCCAAGCCCGCTCCGACGCCCTTCAAGTGATCGGCGGCGGTCGCCAGGCGGTCGTACAACTCGCCCCCGGCCTTGCCGATCTCCACCGCCTCGCGCGCGATCGTGTCCTGTTTCCAGACCATCGCCACGGTCCGCGCGATCGCCACCAGATTGGTAGGTGTTGCGAGTAAAACTTTGTTGCGAAACGCGAAATCCCACAATTCGGGGTCGTGCTCCAGGGCCGCGGACACGAAATGCTCGCCCGGGACGAACATCACCACATAGTCGGGTGCTTCGGAAAACTGGCTCTGATAGCTCTTGGCGCCGAGTGTCTGGACGTGATTGCGCATGGATCGGGCGTGGAGGTCGAGGTGCCGCTTGCGCTCGTCATCGTCGTTCGACTCGAACGCCGCCTGATAGGCGTTGAGCGAGACTTTGGCATCGATCACCAGCTTCTTCTGGCCGGGAACGTGGACGATCGCATCGGGCCGCAGACGGCCCTCGTCGGTATCGATCGAATGTTCGAGGTTGAAATCGGTGTGCTCGGCCAGCCCGCACTGTTCGAGCACGTTCTGCAAGGCGCGCTCACCCCAGCGGCCGCGGGCCTTGGGCGCATTGGTCAGCGAATTGCCCAGCCGCTGCGCCTCGGCGCGGATCTGTTCCTGCCCGGCACGCATTCCTTCGATCAGCCCGGAAAGGTTGCCGAAGGCATCGACGCGCTCTTTCTCCAGCTTGCCGACCTGTTCCTCGTAGCTCTTGAGCCGCTGGCCCACAGGCTCGAGCAAAGTGCGGATGCGCTCGGCGTTGGTCTTCTCGCTTTCGGTGAAGCGGTCATGCGCGCGCTTGAGAAACGCTTCCTGCGCACCTTCGAGGACTTTCGCACCCGCAGCCTCGAATTCCTTGCGCAGCGCTTCCTGCGCTTCGAGCAACAGCCGCTGTTGCTTGTCGAAGTTGGCTTCGTTCGCCTTCAGCGTGGCGAGTTCGATCCGCGAATCGCCGAGTTCGGCGATCGCCCGGCGAAACTTGTCATCCAGTTCCCGCGCCTCGCCATCCCGCTCGGCATGCCGCGCACGCCACTCCGCTACCGGGCGCGAGCCGAGGAACCAGCCCAGCGCAATACCTCCGGCGAGTCCGAGAAACAGCGCAATGAGGGCGAGAACGGTCGGGTTCACGATGGCGTCCAAACAGGAGAACGGAACGCGAACTTAGGCGGCGAAATCTCGCAATGCAAGCGCGAGATCAATCCCCGTTCCGCTCGTGTCGAGCGAAGTCGAGACACGTGGTTTCGACGCTTCGCGCTAGCCCAGCATCCCTCGACTTCGCGCGGGATGAGCCGAGTTTGGTCGGCAGATTTTACGCCGCCTGGCGCAGCTTCTGCAGCTTCTTCAACGCCATCTGTCGTTTCAGCCGGCTGAGGTGGTCGATGAACAGGATGCCTTCGAGGTGGTCCATCTCGTGCTGCAGGCAAGTGGCCCACAGGCCGTCCATCTCCTCTTCGTGGACTTTGCCGTCCAAATCCTGCCAGCGCGCGCGGATCGTCTTGGGACGTTCGACGTCGGCGTAGATCTCGGGGACCGAGAGACAGCCTTCGCTATAGACGTTAAGCTCTTGCGACGGATCGAGAATCTCGGGATTGACGAATACCCGTGGGGCGCGTTTCACGGGCTGGTGGGTGTGGCTCTCACCGCCGTGCGCGTGGCACACCTCGGGCTCGGCGTCTTCGTCGGGTTCCTGCAAGTCGATCACCAGCAGCCGCAGCGGCACCCCGACCTGGATCGCGGCTAGACCGATGCCGGGCGCGTCGTACATCGTCTCGAGCATATCGGCGGCCAGCGTGCGCAGCTCGTCGTCGAAAACTTCGACACGCTTCGAGACGAGCTTGAGCCGCGGATCGGGAACTTCGAGAATCTGTCGGATGGCCATGCGCGCCAGATAATCGCGCGAGGCGGATTCGGCAAGGTTTGGGCTAGCCCACCGGTCGCCGTGCGCGCAATGCCTGCGCCAAGGTGCCCTCGTCGAGGTAGTCGATCTCGCCCCCCACCGGCAGGCCGTGGGCGAGCTGGGTGAGGCGGATCGGATAGCTTTCGAGCCGTTCGGCGATGTAGTGCGCGGTCGTCTGGCCCTCGAGAGTGGCGTTGGTCGCGAGCACCACCTCGTCGATCCCGCCTTGCGCGACGCGCTCGATCAGGCGGCCGATCGCGATATCCTCGGGCCGCACGCCATCCAATGCTGAAAGCCGCCCGCCCAGCACGTGGTAGCGACCCTGAAACAATCGCGCACGGTCGAGCGCCCACAAGTCGGCGACTTCCTCGACCACGCACAGCTGGCGCACGTCGCGCTTGTGATCGGCGCAGATCGCGCAAGGGTCGCAGGTATCGACGTTGCCGCAGGTCGAACACTCGACCAGCGCGCCGTGGACCGCGCCCAACGCCTCGACCAGCTGGACCAGCGCGGTCTCGCGCCGCTTGATCAGCCACAGCACCGCGCGCCGCGCCGAGCGTGGGCCGAGCCCGGGCAGGCGCGCCAGCGCGGCGCTCAGCGTCTCGATCTCTTGCGATGCCATCACCCGCCAGATAGGGCGCGCGGGACAAAACGGAAAGGTGCCGATGCGCGTCGTTTTCATGGGCACACCCGCGTTCGCGGTGCCGACGCTGCTGGCGCTGGTCGAGGCGGGGCACGAGGTGATCGCCGCCTACACCCAGCCGCCGCGCCCGGCGGGCCGGGGCAAGCAGCCGCAGAAGTCGCCGGTTCAGCTCGCCGCCGAGGACCTGGGAATCGCGGTGCGACATCCTGTTTCGCTCAAGGGCGCCGAGGAACAGGCCGAATTGGCCGCGCTCGGGGCCGACATCGCGGTGGTCGCGGCTTATGGCCTGATCCTGCCGCAAGCGGTGCTCGACGCGCCGCGGCTGGGCTGTCTCAACGTCCACGCCAGCCTGCTTCCCCGCTGGCGCGGCGCCGCGCCGATCCAGCGCGCGATTCTGGCGGGAGACGAGGTTACCGGCGTGACGATCATGCAAATGGAAGCGGGGCTGGATACCGGGCCGATGCTGGCAACGGCCAAAGCCGCGGTGGAGCGCAAGACCGCTGGAGAGCTGGCCTCGGAGTTGTCCGAGGTTGGCGCTTCGCTGCTGGTCGAAGTGCTGGGCGATCTTCCCGCCCACCCGCCGGTTGCCCAGCCGGAAGAGGGCGTCACTTACGCCAGCAAGA
>JAUYQH010000171.1 GCA_030697365.1 Novosphingobium sp.
GGTGGGCGGGATCAGATCGGAATCCCGGGCGGGAATTCCTCGGAATGGTGGGCGCGATCACCTCGGAATCCGCATCCTTGCGCAGCATCGCCATAGGCCGCAAAAACTGGCTGTTCGCCGGGTCAAAGCTTGGCGGCGAACGCGCCGCTGCCATCTACACCGTCATCGAGACCTGCAAAATGAACGGTGTCGAACCACAGGCATACATCGCCGACGTCATCGCCAAGATCGCAGCCGACTGGCCTGCGGCCCGATGGGATGAACTCATGCCATGGAACTGGAAAGCCTCCGAAGAGCGTGCCAGACTGGCAGCATGACCGAGACTATCGCCCGCCTGCGCATCAGCCTGTCCGATACCGATCCCGAGATATGGCGGGTCGTCGATGTCCCCGTCGAGGCCAGCCTCAAGATGGTGCACGACATCATCCAAGCGGCGATGGGCTGGCAGGATTATCATCTCTGGGAGTTTGAGGCCGGTGAACGGCGCTACGGTCTGCCTGATCGCGAATGGCCCGATGTCACTGCTGCGAAGAACACCAAGCTCATGACGCTGATCGATCGCGGCCTCCGTCAACTCGATTACACCTATGACATGGGGGACAACTGGCACCACACCATCGTCATCGAAGCCGTCGAGCCGGGCCAGCCCGACACCAAATACCCACGCTACATCGATGGCGCACGGCGCTGCCCGCCCGAAGACAGTGGCGGTACACCCGGGTTCGAGAACTTCCTCGACGCCATCGCCGATCCCAAACATGACGATCATGCCGAACTGATCGAGTGGTACGCGGGCTGTTACGGCGGCACCTATCACCCCGAGACCATCGACGAACTCGTCACAAAACGCCGTGTCGCCGCCATCGCCAACCGCCGCGCCGCCGGACAAGCCGCCTACGCAAAACGGTTGAACTCATAGACAGGCGGCCTTCAGACCACGCTTACTGGATAACTGTGCCCGGAAAAGGAGATCGGGGCAAAAAATAGACAGGAAACGGTGAAATATCAGCCGCTCAGGCCTGCCTGACCCGAAACCAGAGCAAATCCGCAGCCAGCCCGCTTAGACTAATCAAATGGTTGATGGAGGTGCCCAGCTTAGAGATTTTTAAGTAATTTTATCGACTGTACGGCATCATCCGTTTCAAATGACATTGTTTCAAATGAATGTGATAAATCAAAGTGGGGTGCAGCGGCACGCAGCCAATTATTGAAGGCGTATTTCGTCCATCTGATTGCGGGTGCCGGCAACTCGGACAGCCGTTCTGCAATCCTCAAAGATTTGCTCTCGAGCTCCGACGACTCGACCACGCGCGAAACCAAGCCAATCCGTTCAGCTTCCGTACCACTGACCGCCTCGTTCATCATTACGTGATATTTCGCCTTCGCAAGACCACACAAAAGCGGCCAGACGAGAACGGCGTGATCTCCCGCGGCGAGGCCTATGCGAACATGGCCATCAAGCAAGCGGGCATCCTTTGCTGCAACGGAGATGTCCGCCAACAACGCGACTGCCAGCCCTCCACCGATTGCCGATCCTTGAATTGCGGAGACTATCGGTTTGGAACAATTGACCATGTTGTGAACGAGTCGGAGCGCCTCCTGCATTGTACGGCGACGTTGGACCCGATCTTCGAGCATCCCAACCACCAAATCCACCTCACCGCCAACGCAGAAATCACTGCCTTCACCACAGACGAGGACTGATCTCACCTCTTCGTCGGCGTCGATATCGAGCCAAATTTCCGAGATTTGCCGATGAACTGCGTCGTTCATAGCATTTCGCTTCTCGGGGCGGTTGAAGGAGACCTTCAATACGCTCGGTGCTGCCCATTCCACCTTCAGCGCATCGTAACTGTGATATCGTGAAATCATCGAGTGTCCCTGACTTGTGCTTTGCAGCCTACATCTCTTGCTCAGTTAAGTCCGATGGTGTCCTGGAACGTCGGTCAAGATGATCGTCTTGGGTTCAAGATACGCGCGGAGGCCTTCAGTGCCGCACTCGCGACCGACGCCGGACTCCTTGAAGCCGCCAAATGCGACCTTGAAGTCCAGTTTGAAGCCATTCTGACCGACAGTCCCTGACCGTAGTTGCCGTGCGGTCCGGTATGCCTTTTCTACGTCATTGGTGAAAACCGACGCGTTCAGGCCGTACGGACTGTCGTTCGCGATTTCGATCGCCTGCTCCTCAGAGCGGAAGGGGATTACAGAAACCACCGGCCCAAAGATCTCCTCGCGAGCTATCGCGGCCGAGGGCGAGACATGCCCGAATATAGTCGGCTGGACGAAGTAGCCGCGAGGTAGATGTGAAGGCCGGCCGCCTCCGCAAGCTAGTGCAGCACCACCTTCGATTCCTTGGGCAATATAGGTTTCCACTCTCTCTCGCTGCGCCCTCGAAGCAAGGGGACCCATCGCGACCGCTGGATCCGCAGGATCGCCAACGTGAATGTCTTTAAATCGCGTGCCCAGTGCCTCGACGAAACGATCATGCTGCCTCTCGTTGACAAGCAGTCTGGTTAGCGAAGCGCAAACCTGGCCGGTCAGAAGTGGCGCAGCTCCGGCGATGATGTCCGCTGCCTGATCGATGTCGAAGTCATCGCAGATGATCGCCGCAGACTTTCCCCCCAACTCCAGAGTGTAGCGCGCTACTCGCTCGCCGCAGATGGAGGCGATACGCTTCCCGACCGCCGAGGACCCAGTGAAGCTGACTTTGTCAACACCTGGATGGCGTACGAGCATCTCGGAGACGTCACGATCGGCAGTGATGACGTTGAAGACGCCATCCGGCAACCCGACCTCCTTGCAGATGGATGCCATAATATACGCTTCACCTGGCGCTTCCGGCGAGGCCTTGAGGATCACGCAGCATCCGGCGAGTAGCGCCGGCGCGGCCTTGAACGCGATCTGGGTCATCGGCGCATTCCATGGAATGACCGCGGCAACCACTCCGACCGGTTCATGTGTCAGCAGTGTGATGGCGCCCGCGCCGGTATCGCGAAACGCTTCCTCAAACTGGAAGGTATTCGCCATGCGCCCATAGTCTGCGATCTGGTCAGGAACCATCTCGAGAAAAAGCGACGCTCCCGCCTGTGTGACTCCCATCTGCCGACTCCAGACTGCAGCGAGCTCATCCTGCCGCGCGCGTACCCGTTCGGCGATGGCCAGGAGATAGGGCGCGCGTTCCGCGGGCGACATGCGGGGCCAAGGGCCTTTGTCGAACGCAAGACGTGCCGCGGCAACGACACGTTCGACGTCGGCCACTTGGGCCGCCGGGACAGTGAAGAAAACCTCTTCGGTTGCCGGGTTCACGACTTCGATGCGCTCGGCGGACGAAGGCTTCTGCCAACTGCCGCCCACGAAAATTGCATCAAGATCGCAGCCGTCGAACAGCTTGTCTTTTACCGTGTCCATCGTTCTCTCCCGGATTCATTCTTGTCCTGCGCAAGGCACCGATTGTCAAGTAATCACGGCGTGCTGCCGAAGCGCGGCAATCTCTTCACGACCAAGCCCCCAATCTTGCAGAACCGCGTTCGTGCCACTTCCTGGCACGGGCGGAGGCCCACTGACCCGGCCGACCGTGCGGCTGAAACGCGGTGCCGGCGCGGGCTGCACAACGCCATCGATCTCGATGAATCCGCCGCGAGACTTCTGATGAGGATGCTCTAGCGCCTCGGCGACAGACAGGACCGGCGCGACGCATGCTTCGACGCCCTCGAAAAGGCGGCACCATTCGTCCCTCGATCTCGTTGCGAATATCTCCGCAAAACGCGAGCGAAGGGCAGGCCAGCTATCACGATCCATCTGGTCGGGGAGGGAGCTGGGCTCCAGCCCAAGAACCGTCAGAAAAGCAGAATAAAATTTCGGTTCGATCGGAGCAGCAGAGATGTAGCCTCCATCGGAAGTGCGATACACGTTGTACCAAGGCGCGCCCCCGTCGAGAAAATTGGCACCTCGTTTTGGAAGCCAGCTTCCGCTGCCGAGAAAGCCGAACTGATGCGTCATCAAGGAGCCGAGCCCGTCGATCATGGCCGCATCCACGACCTGGCCGATCCCCGACAAGCGCGCTTCAAAAACGGCCGCCAGCACACCCAGGGCCAGGTAGAGGCCACCTCCCGCGTAGTCCCCGAGGAGATTAAGGGGAATCGCGGGCGCGCCCTCCGGGGGACCGATCATCGACAACAGTCCACTCAGGGCAAGGAAGTTGAGATCGTGCCCGACGGTATTCGATAGCGGGCCGTTCTGCCCCCAGCCGGTCGATCGGCCGTAGACCAGTTTGGGATTCACCTTCCAACAGTCTTCGGGACCCAGCCCTAAGCGCTCCATTACACCTGGCCGATTGCTTTCGAGACATGCCTCCGCTTGCTCCAGCAGACGAAGCGCAAGCTCGCGCCCTCGCGCGGATTTGAGATCGACTGAAATCGAGCGTCGACTTCGCGTGGTTGGATTGAACCGATGCTCCTTCTTGATTCCCAGGCCATGGGGAGACACGCGGTCGACCGTGACGACTTCCGCCCCCATGTCGGCAAGGAGCATCGCACAAAACGGGTTGGGACCGACGCCTGCGAACTCAATGATCTTGAGCCCCCGCAGAGGACCCGTCGCCATCGACGGCGAAGCCTGGCTCACGGTACCACCCTGGCGATTTCGTCCAGCGACGAGAGGTTCTCAAGCGAAGACAAATCTCCTGTCGGCTGTAAGCAATATACGCTGCGGATCAGCCGGCGCATCACCTTGCCTGACCGCGTTTTCGGCAGCTCGCGAACTAGATGCACACGTGCCGGACGAAACGCGCGGCCGAGACGCGCGTCGGCGTGGGTCTGCAATGCCGTCTCGATCCCTTCAGGCGTCACGCCGTCGTGGCAGACCGCGAAAACTACAAGGATCTGGCCCTTGCTGCTGTCATCGACGCCAATTGCCGCCAGCTCGATCGCTTCAGGCACCTCCAAGAGGACGTCCTCGATTTCTGCTGGACCAGTTCGCTTGCCCGCCAACTTGATGGTGTCGTCTGAACGTCCGCGAATGTAGAAATTTCCGTCACGGTCGCGTTCGGCAAGGTCGCCGTGTACCCACATTCCCGGGATCGTTTGCCAATAGGTTTCCAAATAGCGTCGGTCGTCCTCCCAGAACGAGCAGGTCATCCCGACGAACGGCGCGAGCACGACAAGCTCCCCGATCTTCTGCCGGATTGGCTCGCCTTCTGCGTTGACTACCTCCGTAGCGATCCCTGGCGATGCGGTGTTGAACCCTCCCGGGGGGATCGACCGAACGATGACGCTGGAGATCAGCGCGCCGGACGCTTCGGTCCCCCCAGAGTAGTTTATGAGCGGCGCCAAACCACTGCCAAAATGGCGCTGATGCCAGACAAAGTGCTCGGCGCTGATCGATTCGCCGCCCGTGATCATCAGGCGGAGCGA
This sequence comes from Novosphingobium sp., assembly GCA_030697365.1. GTDB lineage: Bacteria > Pseudomonadota > Alphaproteobacteria > Sphingomonadales > Sphingomonadaceae > Novosphingobium. The sequence goes on from JAUYQH010000171.1 coordinate 5,412, forward strand.
CGAAACGTCTCCTGCGACAGACAGCTCTGGGTTCGCGGCAAAGGCCCGGATCATCGTAGGGGCAGTTCCAAAGTGCGTCACCTTGTGTCGCTCGATCATGCGCGACACGCGAGAAAGGTCAGGAACGTCGTACGCACCGTCATAGCAAAGCATAGTGGCGCCATGAATCAGAGTGCCGGCGATAATGAGCGCACCGGCAATCCAGCCCATATCGGCAGGCCAGAAAAACGTATCGCCCGGTTTCATGTCGAAGTGAACAAACGCATCGTGCGCTATCTTGAGAGGGAATCCCCCGTGCGAATGCACGATACCCTTGGGTTTGCCAGTCGTGCCCGAAGTGAAGAAGATCATAAAAGGATCGTCGGACGCCATCGGCTCTCCAACCGGCCCTGCCGGCTCGGCGGCCGCCAGATCATGCCAGTCGACAGCTGTCTCGGGGCTGGGCCGGCTGCCATCGGACGTTCGCAGAATGAGATATTCGAGTTTGGCCGCTGCGGCTGACTGAACGGCGACGGCTTCGCGGTCGATCCATTTGCCGCGTCGGTAGAATCCCGTTGTTGAGATCAGCGCCTTGGCGCGACACAGCGAAAGGCGCGATACGATCGGATCGACCCCAAACCCGCTGAAGAGCGGGAGCACAACCGTCCCGATGTACGACAGAGCAAGCATTGAGACTACCGCGGAAGCGTTGGGTTCCATCAGGAACCCAACGCGATCCCCCGGGCGAAGGCCGAGGGCCTGCAGGCCACCGGCCAGGCGTCGGACCCGCTCGCGCAATTCAGCAAAGCTGATCCGCTCGATCTCACCGCTTTCATTTTCCGCGATGAGCGCAATCCGGTCGCGCGTCTGAGGATCCCGAGCCCAGGCAAAGATGGTGTCTGTCCAGTTCAGCCTGCCGTTCACGAACCACTTCGCGAACTCTGGCCCGCGAGAGTAGTCAGCAAAAGCCTCGTAAGGTTGCGACCACTGAATGTTGCATCTGGCAAGCACCGCGCGCCAGTATGTGTCGGGCTCCTCAATCGATAAGCGGTACAATGCGTCGTAATCGCCGAGACCGAGCTCGCCGATCAAAGCGGCGACGTTTGATTGTTCTGCGGTGACCGCGTCCGGTTCCCAAACGCCTGTGCTCGTTAATGGCATTCCTTGTCGTCCTAAATTGCAGCGCGCTGACCTTCCTGAACCGCAGGTAAGGTCATGTGCATCGTGTCCTTGTCATCTTGTCACCTCTCGCTTGAACAGATTTCGAGGGCGAATGGGGTCACTCAAGTGCCTGTGAAGTTGGGCGCCCGCTTTTCGATGAACGCTTTCGATCCTTCGCGTGCATCGTTCGATCGCAACAGGACCTTTATGCAGTCGTCCTCGATAGCGAACGCATCCGCTATGCTACGACCCGACGACTCTACCATCGCCTGCTTCGCCTTGCGCATCGCCAGTGGCGAGTTGCGAGCCATGCGCTCGGCCAAGGATCGGGCGGTCGTATCAACCTGGTCCGCCGGGACGACACGGTTGACCAGCCCTATGCGCAGCGCCTCGGCAGCCGAAATCGTATCGCCGACCAGCAAAACCTCAGCTGCCATCGCGCTGGCGATCTGACGAGAAACGCGGGCGACGCCTCCGGCGGCAGGGATAAGGCCGCGTTGGACTTCGAGGAGGCCCAACGTGCTGTCTTCCGCTACCACACGCAAATCGCACGCAAGCGCAAGTTCCATTCCGCCCGCGACGATTCCGCCCCGCATCGCGCCGATCACGGGAGTGAAGAAGCCAGTCCCCCGCAGCATCGCGCGATTGAGGATTTTAGGGTCGGCGAGCATCGCCTCGTCCCATTCGTCCTCGGCCGGCCTCGCGCGAGTAAGCAAAGGGGTCAGACGCCCGAGATCGGCGCCTGCGCAGAATGTCTTGTCCCCTGATGCTCTGAGTAGAGCGACGCGGATTCCCGAGTCATCCCCGATCTCCTCCCATGCCCGTGCCAAGCGCACGATCATCTCTGGATTGAGCGCGTTGCGCTTTTCCGGACGGTTCAGGGTGACTTCGGCAATGCCGCCGGCGCGAGTGAAAAGGATGGGCGCATCGCTCATGGCGCCGGTTCCGCCCAAACATACGAGAATTCGGGATCGACGACTTCCGCCTTCACCCGGATTGGAATCCCGATCGAGACATCCGCGGGCGACATCTCCGTTCGGGTGACGAGGCGGGGGCCTTCGGCAGTCTCGGCGACAATCGTCACGTAGGGAACACGGTCGCGCCACGCTGGCTCAACCGAAAAGTGCGATACTGTGAAAGAATGAACTTCGGCTGCTCCACTAACCGGCTGAAACGAGTAGTTTTCTGACGAGCAGTTAGGGCAGTAATACCGTGCAGGGTGAGTCCATTGCCCGCAGTCACCACAATGCTGAAGGCACAATTGGCCAACCTCGGCCGTCGCCTGATAGAATGCCAGATCAAGATCATCCGGCTGAACCTTTGGCTTGGTGCTCACAACGCGCCCCTTCCCAAGATTGCGACGGTCCCGTCGCCAAGATCGCCGTATCCGGTTACAAGTCCGACCTCGCAGCCATGAACTTGTGCCGCACCGGCCTCGTGGCGCAATTGGCGAACCCCCTCGACGATGTGATTCATCCCCCAGCAGTGTCCCTGCGACATCAACCCACCGTGGGTATTGAGGGGATAGCGGCCGCCAAGCTCGATGTTGCCGTCCTTGACAAAATCGGCCGCGCCGCCGCGCTCAGCATAGCCCAGCGCCTCCAATTCGAGAAGCGCCACATAAGTAAAACAGTCATAGATCTGGAGAAAATCCATGTCCTGCGGCTTTAGGTCGGCCATTTCGAATGCGCGTGGTGCGGCATAGTCTAGTCCGAGCTTGAGCATGTCTGGACGATTGATCAGTTCGTCCGGACGGTTGGGATGCCCCTCTGCGCCACCCAGGAGCGTGACTGCAGTGTGCCGAAGATCTTTGGCGCGCTCGGCCGAGGTAACTACAATCGCGGCTGCGCAATCGGTTTCGACGCAGCAGTCGCTCTTGCGCAATGGTTCAGTGATGAACGGGCTCGCGAGATACTCTTCCATGGTCAGCGGGCGTTCCCGCATCAGGGCCTTGTCATTGAGCTGGGCGTGCTTGCGGCAGGCTAAGGCGATGGCGCCTGCTGCCTCTGGCGGGACCTGGTACAGGTCAACGTAACGCTTGAGGTATAGCGAGTACCACCAAGGGGCCGAGCGGAGCCCGTAAGGTGCATAGTAGTTGCGCACGGTATCAAAGAATGCCGCCGAAAACCGTCGCTTGTTGGGTCGGGCATCCGGACGCGGTCGTAGCGCGGAGTATCCGTTCCAGCCGATCGGAACGAGCACTGCGGTGGCCATCCCGCTAGCAATCGCCATGCTCGCGTTAATCAACCCGGCCACTGGGCTTGCCCCGCCCATCTGTGGGCACGCAGTGTAGCGGATCTCGGGTATGCCCAAATGAGCGCCGATCTCGTCCCACGCGACAAAGCCCGGCGGGGGAATGATACCATCGATGTCCGATGGCTTGAGCCCGGCATCGCGGATCGCGTCCATGCTCGCTTTGAGGACCATCTGCAGGATCGATTGATCCGTACCGCGATAGTACCCGAATTCGCCGATCCCAACGATCGCGGCCTTTCCCGATAGTGTTGGTCCTCTACCCATCGTCCGGTTCCTCAGATCAACTTGAAAGAGAAGTCTGTGATCCGGCCTTTTGGCTCGTCGATGAACTCGACGCGCACGCGCGGAAGTGCGTTGAGCTTCTGAGCCGCCTTCTCGATGTCCGACAGGTCCATTCCGTGGACCAGGTTGATCAAGGCAGTATCCGCGCCGTCGAGTGTCACGTAGGCCATGACGATTGGCGGCTTGGGCAGGCCGGGAAACGCCGTGGTGATGATGGTGAAGGTTTCCAGCGTCCCTTCGGGACCGACTTCGACCCATTCGTCGGTCACCGACATGCACACGTCGCAATAGGCACGAGCCGGCACGAGGAGCTTCTCGCACTTCGTGCATCGGGTGCCCATAATGCGCTGATTCTCGCGCAGCTCGTGGAAGAAACGGCTCGCGCTTTCACCGGCGAAATAGGTGTAGTTGAAGTCCCACTTACCTTCGATCGTCACAAGTTCCATGATCGCAATCCTTCAAGCAGCCTGGCGTTTTCCGAGCACGCAAACGGTAGAGAACTGAGTGGCGCCGCCCTGGCCGGTGGCCACGGCCCGCTCGACATCTGCAACTTGGCGCTCGCCCGCCATCTCGCGGACTTGGAGCGCTGCCTCGGCAATCCGCACCATTGCGGTCACGCTCACCGGATTGGCGCCTTGCGGGCCGCCGGACGGATTGATCACAGGCAGGGTAGGATCGGTGAATTGCGCCTCGACAAAGCGTGGCCCGTCCTCCGACGCGCATAAGCCAAGCGCAGGATAGGCCATCGCCTCGGCGCTGGAGAATGCAGAATAAAGCTCGACGGCTCTCAGTTGCTCGCGCGGCCGATCGACTCCGGCCTCTGCATATGCGCGCTGCGCGGCAAGTTTGAGCGATAGAAGGTCGACCAGCGTTGCCCCAGGCCGATGGATGCGATCCCCCATGGCGTAGCTGTCCGTGATCGACGCAGCTCCCTGGATCCAGGCGGGAATGCGGTCCCCGACCATGCCCTCGTCGACTAGCACCATCGCGCAGGCGCCCTCGGACATCGGGCATGCCTCGTAGCGGTGGATCGGCCACGCGAGGAGTGGCGAGTTCAAGACGTCCTCTGGCGAGACGTCCCTATGGATATGGGCCAATGGGTTGCGCAGGGCATTGCGGTAGCTGCGCGAGGCTATCTGCGCCCAGTGCATCGCCGTGTATCCATAGAGCCGCATCAGCATCGACGCGCGCAACGCCGCCATGGTGATCGTCGTGAGCGGGAAGTCCTTCTCGTAGACCGGATCAAAGATGGTGTTGAACACTTGCTGCGACGACGTTGCCTGCCCCATGCGTTCGAGACCGACCACCAGCACCGCGCGCGCCCGACGCGCGCGAATGAAGGTGTTACCCGCGAATACTGCTGAGGAACCCGTGACGCCCCCAGTATTGATGCGCAGGAATGGCTTGCCGAAGCCGAGCATGGCCGTCCGTTCGACCGAAGCCTCGCCAGCGAGCGCGTCTGGCGCGACGCCCGAGATCACCATGTCGATGGCATCTATGCCCATCCCGGCATCTTCAAGCGCAAGACGTGCAGCCTCCCAGATGAGTTCGCGCGAGCTCTTGTCGGCGAAGGACCGACGATAGCCGGTTTGCCCGACTCCTATGATCGCGACGCTCATGCGGCCTCCAGAACAACGACGGTTTGTGTCTGCGCGGCGGTCACGCTCTGACCGGACGCCATCGCGGTACGAGGCCTGCCCTGCTGGACCGGGCCCGCCGCGCCGCGAAGCTGAAGCGTCGCCTCGACGATGCGCGCCAGTCCCATGGCAGGGACGCCATAGCCCGCCATACTGCCGCCAGACGGATTGCAGCGTGGATCGTGGGCAAGCGACCGCATGCCCTCCCCGGTTGCGGCAAGGCCGATCGCTTCAAGCGCGATCGCCTCGTCGTAGAGCGTCATCCCGTCGATCTCGAAGAGTTCGATTTCATCGACACCGATTTGCGCCTCGGAAAGCGCGCGCTGAGCGGCGCGCTTGAGCGCGGGCGCCTTCGCCACGCCACGATCTCCGAGCCACGAGGGCTCGGAAGAAAGCCCAAGACCCTTTATCCTGACGCCGGATGGACGCTTCGAAATGACGACAGCGGCAACGACGTCAGCCCACAGGGGAAGATGGTCCGATGCGAGAGGGTAAGCGGGTGTCGAGCGCTTGCCGCCAGCGTGCAACGCGCGCGGATTAGCCTTGGCCGCCGTTGCGCGGCGAGCTTGGGCGGTCTCGACGTGGCTGGCGTCGCCTCCGTCGATGCGCCATTTCTGCGCATTGAGCGCCGATACATGGAGCTCTTCGAGGCCAAGTGGAGCAAGAAAGATGCGATCGAAGAGCGCGCGAGAGAATTCCTCGACGTCGTGTTCCGACGCGCGCCCCCAAGCGGCGACGATGCTCCGTTCGGCTTCGTCGGCCTCGATCCGTGCGACAGCAGCGGCGAATGCGCCAGCGCCGTCGTCGGAATAACGGACCTCATCGCGCAAGTAGGCACCGGCAGCGGGCGCAGTGACCATGCTCGACAGCGATCGGCCGTCGACTAGGTCGTGGGCCGCAAGAACAACGGAGTCGATGCCTTCGTATCCCCGGCCAGCGTCATCGACGGCCTTGCTGACCGTAGTAAAGATTAGCTCGGTGAGGCTGCGCGTGCGATCGGCCCAGCTGAGCTCGATCGCCACGCCCTCGATGTATACGTCCGCCGCGTCGGTCATATCACCGATCTCCTTGTGAAGCTGAAGTTGGCGGTGCCGAGCCCGTGATGCGGTGATAGGGTGCAATCATTTCGCTGGCTCGATCTGCGCGGTGCTTTGGCTCGGCACCAGAAGAGCGCGAATGGCATTCAGGTCGGCCTTGCCGTTCGGAAGGCGCGGCATCGTGTCGATAAAACCGATCTGCCGAGGCGCCTTGTAGGCGGCTAGCCGCGTCCGCACGTGCGAGATGAGGTCCTCAGCGGGGACAGCAATGTCCTCCGCCAGTTCCACCAAGGCAGCTATCGATTGGCCGAAACGCGGGTCGGGGATGCCGACCACGACTGCGTCATTCACCGCATTGTGGCTCTTCAGCGCAATTTCGACTTCGTCTGGAAAGACTTTCTCGCCTCCGGTGTTGATGCACTCCGATCCCCGGCCAATCAGCGTGACTGTGCCGTCGTCGTCCACGGTGGCCCAGTCTCCGGGCACGACGTAGCGGGCACTGTCGACGGTGCGGAACGTAGCGGGAGTCTTTTCCGGATCGTTGTAGTAGCCGATGGGCTGGCGCCCGCCGATTGCAAGCAGTCCGCGTTCGCCGGACCCTGGCGTAACATCGCGGCCATCCTCGGTGAACACCCGCACATTGGATTTGGCTTTGAAAGAGGCCGTCTTGGTGGCGGCTCCGCTGGTGCTGACCGAACGTCCCAGCGACATCGTTTCCGAAGAGCCGAACACGTCGGCAATCGTAACGTGAGGCAGGTGTCGAAGAATGCGCTCTTTTACATCAGCGCTGAAGACTACTCCGCTTGATACGATCGTTCGGAGTGACGACAGGTCCCAGCGCTCACGCCCTTCGTCGAGCGCTTCGAGTACGGGCCGCGCGAAGGCGTCGCCAACCCACATCAGTGTCGCCACCTGGTCGCGATCAACTGTATCAAGCAGATCGCGGGCGTTGAAGCTGCGGTCTTCTAAGTGCGAGATCGCGCCACCCTTAGACAGCGTCATGAAGCAGGTCAGCAGGCCGGCGCCATGCATCAGCGGACCAGCCGTAAGATGGGCGCGGCCCTTGCGGGCGATCCTGGATCTGAAGAAGCCCATGTCGGGCCGTTCGGGAAACGCGTCGCCGTTCTCGGTATTCAGCCGGAGGAAGAGATCTTCCTGCCGCCACATGACGCCCTTAGGCAATCCGGTGGTGCCACCAGTGTACAGGAGCAGAAGGTCGTCTCCAGAAACGGGCCAGGGACGCCAATTAGATGCAGGGGCGAAAGTCGCGGCCGTTTCGTAAGGCGTCGCCCATGCGGGACAAGGTCCGCTGTCGTCATCCACCCAAAGCCAATTCCGAATGTTGGGGACGCGGGTCCTGACCGTCTCAATGACAGGCGCGAAGGTGCCGTGAAAGACGACACATGCGACGTCGCCATTCTGCCAGAGATATGTGAGCTCATCTGGGCCGTAGCGAAAGTTGGTGTTGAGCGGAACGAAGCCGCCACGAAATGAGGCAAGAGCCGATTCAAGATATTCAAGACAGTTGTAGAGATACTGGGCGACCTTGTCCTGGCGCTTCAGGCCGGCCGTCACAAGAAACGCTGCGATCGCCGTGCTTCGCCGGTCCAAGTCACGCCATACCCTTTTACGCTCACCCTGAACCAGCGCTACCGAGTCAGGAATCTCTTCTGCAACCGCAGCGTAGATGTCGGAAAAGTTCCAACTGCCCATCGTCACCCTTTCCGCGTCCTCGTTGCAGCTTCCGTCATCGTGATTCGGTTCTAACTCAACTTCAACGTTTGTGTCGAGATAAATCTTGCAGAGGGCCGGTTCGCTAACGTTGATCAGAAGATTGCGACGGGCGTAATCGGACTTCCTACTCCACCTCGTATCGCCAGCGGAGCGATCACAAGCATTACGCAAGCCGGTGCCGGACCCGCGAGATTTTCCAGATCCAGAAGCTCAGCAAGATAGACCCCTTGATCGCGCGTTACCGCGATGTGCAGCGGCATCGCGCATTGGGGATCGCGAGATGGAATAACTTCGACCGCGATGTTGTCGGCAGCCACGAGCGCAATCCCTGACTTCACGATCCAGTCGGCGCAATCATGGTGCAGGCCGGCCGTCTTGTGCTTGTCGGCGTTGCCTTCGCGCCAAGCCTTGAGCCAACCAGTGCGCACGAGAAGGGCATCGCCGGGTTCAGGCACAATCCCGTTGGCTGCGATCTTTTGCTGGAGGTCGCGCGAGGTAATCGCTCGAGTGGGGTCGCCATCGTCATCGGAGGCGAAATCCACGAATAGAGCGCGAGTCACGATCGCCCCGAGCTTGTCGATGCCGCAGCGAGCCGCCCCCCGGCTAGTGACGGTGGCGGCCGAAAAGCCATTGTACATTATCCCGTCACGCCAGACATGGGCGAGCGCGTCGATGTGGGTCGTCCCGTGAGTGGGCAGCACGATGACATCGTCGGCAAAGCCATAGCCTGCGCGTTCGGCCAAGCCCGCAGCATAGTCCCCGCCGTCGCGAGTCATAAAATGCTGGGGTGGCGCACGCATCTCCGCTGCCGCTCCACGATCGTTGCTGGCGATCGGCACTGCCAACGTCACGACGCGCCCGCGCCCCGCCGCTGCAATGCCGCGAAGAGTGGCCGCGCCATCAACTAGGTTCGCGGCGCCGCGTTCGTCTGCGGGACCAAACCGTCCATTGCCGGAGATTTCGGACATGGATTTCTCTCGTTTCAGTCGCGGCTCAAAAGAATGCCTGCAGACCAGTAATAGCCCTGCCCAAGATCAGCGCATGGACATCGTGAGTGCCCTCGTAAGTGTTTACGGTCTCGAGATTGACCATATGACGCATGACCGGGAATTCTTCGGAGATCCCGTTGCCCCCGTGCATGTCGCGGGCCGCACGTGCAATCTCGAGCGCCTTGCCGCAGTTGTTGCGCTTCACGATCGACACCATTTCCGGTGCCGCTTTTCCGAGGTCCATCAGCCTGCCGACGCGCAGAGACGCTTGGAGACCTATGCTAATTTCGGTCATCATATCGGCCAGCTTTTTCTGAAACAGTTGCGTATGCGCCAAAGGACGCCCGAATTGCTTGCGGTCCAGTCCGTATTGTCGGGCAGCATGCCAGCAAGCCTCGGCCGCGCCGAGCGACCCCCATGAGATCCCGTAGCGCGCACGGTTAAGGCAGCCGAATGGACCCTTTAGCCCCTCGACGTTTGGCAGCAACGCATCTTCACTTACTGCGACGTCCTCCATCACTATCTCGCCCGTCACCGAAGCGCGAAGCGACAGCTTCCCGTCGATCTTGGGCGCAGACAGTCCGACCATGCCCTTCTCGAGCACGAACCCGCGGATTTTCCCGCCATGTGCTTCCGACTTTGCCCAGACTACAAACACGTCGGCTATCGGCGCGTTCGAGATCCACATCTTGCTACCGTTAAGGACATAGCCGTCGCCAGTCTTACGGGCGACCGTCTTCATGCCGCCAGGATCGGAGCCGGCATCGGGCTCAGTCAACCCGAAGCAACCGATCAGCCGGCCGGCCGCCAAGCCCGGTAAATATTTCGTCCGCTGTGCTTCCGACCCGTAGGCATAGATCGGATACATCACGAGCGAGGACTGGACCGACATCATCGAACGGTAACCGCTGTCGATCCGCTCGATTTCGCGCGCGACCAGCCCATAGGCGACATAAGATGCCCCTAGTCCCCCAAACTTCTCCGGAATGGTGATGCCCAGCAGACCCATTGCACCCATTTCTGAGAAGATTTCTGGCGGCGAGCTTTCCTCGCGGTTCGCCTCGATCACCCGAGGGGACAGCTTGGTGTCGGCATAGACTCGCGCAGAGTCGCGCATCATGCGCTCGTCTTCGTTCAGCTGGTCATCCAGACGAAATGGGTCGTCCCATTTGAATTGGCCCAGATCCGGCTGGTCCTTCGCTTTAAGTGGAGTGTAGTCTTCAGTAATAACTAGGTCGGGAGCGGTCATGTGATCGGTCTCTTCGTTTATTTTGGATCGGAATTGGGATGCTCGTAGTTCGTAACGATAACCCGGTGGAGCTCCAGGCCCGTCGGACTTCTAGCTCAGGCGCGTCCACACCTGCCTGAAGCGGCAACGCGTCCCGCGAGGGAAGAATTCCCTCGAGCTCAGCCTTGATCTCGAGGGCCATGAAACGTGAGAAGATGCGTGAGTCGAGAAGCGAGCCGCCCGTAATCCACAGGCCGTCCTGACCCGTGCGCCGCCACATGGCACGCATCTGATAATCCTCGTCAAAGCCCCAGACCGGGCCAACCTTGTCAGCAACCTCGTTGCCGAACATGGCCCGAATATTCTCCTGCATGTTGAGGAAGCCTGTGGACAGAACTACGACGTCGCAGGGAACCGTGCTGCCATCCTTCATTTGGAAATCGCCAGCATTAAGTCCTATCGTTTCCTCTGCCTGAATAACGGGAATCGTCCCGTCGGCGATCAGAGCAGAGCAGCCGACATCGATATAATATCCACCTTGGCCACGCATGAACATCATCTGGAAACCAGTATTATCGCTTCCAAAGTAAGTCTTCATTCCTCGCTCATTCAACTTGCTGAGTAAGGGCTGGTCCAGCTCCGCCGCCTTTGCCGTGATGAACTTGTAGGATTCCTTGAGCAGTGGATAGGGAATCGCAGCGGCGACCAGGTCCACATCTTCGATCGCCTGCCCGCTGCTGTAGATCGCGTAGATCATTGCTGCACCTGGATTGCGGCTGATGACGCAGGTGGGCCCTCGCTGCAGCATCGAGACCGAGGTAGCGCCGTTTGCGACCAAGTCTTGGGCAATGTCATGACCACTGCTGCCCATGCCGACCACGATCACGTTCTTCCCGGCGTAGTCCGCGCTGCTTTTGAAGTCACTTGAATGCACGATCTCCCCGCGGAACTCTGAAGCGCCCGGCAAATCGACGCGATTTGGAATGCTCCCGCTGATTCCGGTCGCCACGACGACATGGCGGCAGCGCTTCTGCACGATGGTCCCGTCACACCGGCGCAGATCAACGGTCCACTGCCGTTCCGCTTCGGAATAGATGGCCGAGCACATCTCGGTCGACGTCCAGACATTCAGTTCCATGCACTCGGCATAGGTTTCGAGCCAAAGAGCCAGTTGATCCTTCGACAACCAAAGCGGCCAACTCTTCGGAAACGGCAAGTAAGGCAGGTGGTTTGCGTTGATCTCATTGTGCAACGTCAAGGAACTGTAGCGATCGCGCCAAACGTCACCGACACGCGGCTTCTTTTCGACGACCAGGGTGTCGACGCCGAGCTGGCCCAGGCGCGCCGCGGCAACGACGCCCGCATGACCGGCGCCGATGACAATGACTTGCGGATCGCGGTTTGCGAAGGCCTGCCGCTCGGCACGGCGCTCAAGCCAGGTGTGACCATCATCGATTGGCAATTTGCCGCCAGGCCCCTCGATTTCACGCAGTTCTTGCAGCGTGGTCAAAAGAATCCAGGCGACGGGCCCTCGGTCGGTCACGATGAGCCGGACGAAGGCGGTTCCTGTCCCGAAATTTGTGTCGAAGTCGAAATACCCTTCTATGACGTCACGCCGCGAACGCCGGCGGGCGACCGGCCCAGGTCGTGAAGCAGCGCGGCGAACGTCGCGCGGTCCCATGAGCCGAATCGTTGCCGAGAACGCGGCGGCGATCTCCGATCGCCCCGAAAATATCTTATGCTCCCAAGTGAAAGCGAGCAGGTCCTTCCAATAGCTATCCGATGCAAAAAGCTGCGCCGCACCCGCCGAATCGCTGGCGTCGAGGCTGTGTGCAAACGCGCGCAGCCAATCCTCAAAGAGATCCGAAGGATCGCTCTCGGTGGAAGTTGCGGCGGAGCTCATTTGGCATTCCCCTATCGCGGGTCGTTTCATACCGGCCCGAACCTGTCTGACTGACTCTAATCTAATCTCAATGTCAACGCTGATGTTGAGTTTCACGACGGTGACCAACCGAGCGGTCCATGCGAATGGCGAACCCCAACGAGTTGGCACAGGCCCCGGGTGTGCGGCATCGAGCCACTTTTGGTGCTTGGTGCTATGAATGCCCGGCATAATCTAGCAGTCTGCTGAAAAACCCATAGCATTTTGCGGCTTGGTCTGATTCACTGCGGCGAGCGATGGAGGCGGTGATGCGCGGACAGTTTTCGGATCAGGGGCGAATGTTTTCGTATTTGTCGCCGGAGGAGCGGGTTCCCAAGGGGCATCCGCTGCGTGCGGTGCGGGCGATGGTGCGCGCGGTTCTTGAAGACATGCACGGCGATTTTGCCAAGCTCTATTCGAGCGATGGGCGTCCCTCGATCCCGCCCGAGCAGTTGCTGAGCGCGCTGTTGCTGCAAGTGTTTTACGGCATCCGCTCGGAACGCCAGTTGATGGAGCAGCTCGATTACAATCTGCTCTACCGCTGGTTCGTCGGGCTGGATGCCGATGCGGTGGTGTGGGTCCCCACGACTTTTACCAAGAACCGCGAGCGCTTGCAGAAGGGTGACATATTCCAGCGCTTCATGAGCGTTTTGCTGAACCATCCCAAAGTGAAGCCGCTGCTATCGGACGAGCATTTCTCGGTCGATGGCACGCTGATCGAAGCCTGGGCCTCGCACCGCAGCTTCCAGCCCAAGGACGGCTCGGGCGGAGACGGCACCGACTTTGGCGTCACCTCAAGGTTTGTACGCCAGACAACGATTTAACGGACATAAGTGGAACACTGGCTATGCCACGAGCTTCAACCGTGCCATTGGATCGTTGAGTGGGCGAAATTCACCGACGGGAAGCCGTTTGGCCTGCTCCCAAAGGTAATCGCCGGTCAGGCTGATATGCGCCCACCCCATCGGCGAGAGGTGGGCGAGAAGTGCGGGATCAAATTCGG
>JAUYQH010000172.1 GCA_030697365.1 Novosphingobium sp.
AGCGCGCGCCGCGCCACCCCGACCGCGCGCGCCGCGGACTGGATTCGCGCGCCCTCGAAAGTCCGCATCAGCTGCTTGAAGCCCTGGCCCTCCTCGCCGCCGAGCAGCGCATCCGCGGGGGTGCGCATCCCATCGAATGCCAGCGCGTATTCGCGCATCCCGCGATAGCCGAGCACTTCGATCTCGCTGCCCGCCATGCCCGGGGCGGGGAACGGGTCGACCTCGCTTCCACGCGGCTTGGGCACAAGCAGCATCGACAGGCCGGCGTAGCCCTTCGCATCGGGAAGCGTCCGCGCGAGCAGCGTCATCAGGTCGGAGCGGGCGGCGTGGGTGATCCAGGTTTTTGCGCCGTCGATCACCCAGCCGTCGCCATCGCGCCGCGCCCTGGTCTGGAGCGCGCCGAGGTCGGATCCGGTATCGGGCTCGGTAAACACCGCACAGGGCAGCACCGCCCCGCTGGCGATCAGCGGCAGCCAGTGTGCCTTCTGCTCTTCTGTCCCGCCGCTCGCGATCAGCTCGCCCGCAATCTCCGAGCGGGTGCCGAGCGATCCCGCGCCGATCCACCCGCGCGACAGTTCCTCGGTGACCACGCACATCACCAGCTTGGACAGGCCGAGCCCGCCGTAAGTCTCGGGTATGCAAACCCCGAACGTGCCGAGCGCGGCCATCGAAGCAACCGTCGCATCGGGGATCAGCGCGTTGGCGAGGTGCCACTTGTGCGCGTGCGGCAGGATCTCGGCTTCGGTGAAGCGGCGGAACTGGTCGCGGATGGCGTCGAGTTCGGGATCGTCGAACGATTCGCTCGGCCACTCGCCGCGCGTCAGCGCGCCAGCGAGTTCCGCCCGATCGGCGCGCAGGTCCTCGTCGAGCAGACCGGCACAGGCGTGCGCAAGGTCGCGCGCCGGGTAGTGGAGCCCGAGATCAGCGGGGCGGAACAGCTCGTTCTGGCCCATCGGCAGCCCGCCGACCAGTTGCGCGATCGTCTCGGCGAAGGCTAGCCTGGCGACAAGCCGATCGACCGGGCTTTCACCAGCCCAGGCGTGGACCGCTTCGAGCGCGGCAACGGCCGTCGCCACCCAGGCAAATCCGTGCGCGGCGCGTTGCTCGGTGTCGATCGGGCGCTCGGCCAACCGTTCGGCGAGCACTTCTTGCGCCTGGGCCCGGTATGCCTGGGCCGCGGCGAGAACGAGGCCGAGATCGACCGCCATGGTCAGGCGCGTTCGAACACCGCGGCGATGCCCTGGCCGCCGCCGATGCACATCGTCTCCAGCCCATAGCGCCCGCCGCGGCGGTGAAGCTCGCGGGTCAGGTTGGCGAGGATCCGCCCGCCGGTGGCGCCGATCGGATGACCCAGGCTGATCCCCGAGCCGTTGACGTTGAGCACTTCGTGGCGACTGTCATCGTCGCTCCAGCCCCAGCCCTTGAGCACTGCGAGCACTTGCGGGGCGAAGGCTTCGTTGAGTTCGACCAGGTCGATGTCGTCCCAGCCGAGGCCGGTGCGCGCGAACAGGCGTTCGGTCGCGGGGACCGGGCCGATCCCCATCCGGCTCGGATCGCACCCCGCCGCGGCCCACGAATGGAACCATGCGTCGGGTTCGAGCCCCAGTTCGGAAAGCTTGTCCTCGGCCACGACGAGGCACGCGGCGGCGGCGTCGTTCTGCTGGCTGGCGTTGCCGGCGGTGACCACGCCGCCCTCCAGCGGGCGCAACTTGGCCAGCGATTCGGCGGTGGCGTCGGCGCGATAGCCTTCGTCGTGGGCGAAGATCACCGGATCGCCCTTCTTCTGCTTCACGGCTACCGGGACCAGCTCGTCGTCGAACAGATGCTGGTTCCACGCCGCGGCGGCGCGCTGGTGGCTGCGCGCGGCGTAGGCGTCGCAGGCTTCGCGGCTGATGCCGTAATCCTTGGCGAGGTTCTCGGCGGTCTCGATCATGCCGCTGATCACCCCGAAGCGCTCGACCGGTTGGCTCATCAGCCGTCCGCGGGTCAGGCGATCGTGCAGGGTGACATTGCCCGCGCGTACTCCGTTGCGCAGGTCGGTGGTGTAGTGCTCGACGTTCGACATGCTCTCGCAACCCCCCGCGACGACCACGTCCGACGCCCCGGTCTGGACCATCATCGCCGCGTTGATCACCGCCTGCAGGCCCGAGCCGCAGCGCCGGTCGAGTTGGTAGCCGGGCACTTCCAATGGCAGCCCCGCCGCGAGCCAGGACCAGTGGCCGATCGAGGGCGCTTCGGCATTGCCGTATCCTTGCGCGAAAACCACGTCGTCGACCCTGGCGGGGTCGATCTTCGTGCGTTCGATCAGCGCCTTGAGCACTACTGCGCCCAAGTCGCCCGCGCCGACCGAGGACAGTGCACCCCCGAACTTGCCCACGGCAGTGCGGATCGGGCTGACGATAGCGGCGCGGCGGAGGGTCATTATGCAATCCTTATCCAGGCCCGCTCATCCAGAGCGAAGTGTCGAATGATGTCGCGCAGCGGTTGGGCGCGGCGCAACAAGTCTCGACTTCGCGCGACACGAGCGGGTGTCAGGGGTGGTCTTAGGTGTCTTTGTCGCTTGTTCCAACGATCCCGCTGTCGATCAATCGCGCAATCTCGCCCGAGCCCATCCCCAGCCGTTCGGCCAGCACTTCCTCGCTGTGTTCGCCCAAGTACGGAGCAGCGCGCGGATCACCCGCCTCGCGATCCGGAATGTTGGCGAACGAGCGCGGCGCGGGATAGGCGAAACCGCTGGGGTTGGCGGGGGAAGGGCCGAACAGCGGGTTGTCGCCGACCAGCGTGGGGTCGTTGGCGGCCTCGAACATCGTGCGATAGCGCTCGAACGTCGCGCCCGCGGCGGTCAGTCGCGAAGCTAGCTCGCAATAGTCGAAACGCTCGGCGACTGTCTGGAACAGGTCGAACAAGGCCTCGCGGTTAGCGAAGCGGTTCTGGTCGCTGGTGGCGAAGCTCACGCCCAGCCGGACTTCCAGCGCGGCGATCTCATCCCTGACCGCAAAGGCTTCGACCAGTCCCTTCCACTGCTTGGCGGTGAGCACCGCGACCATGAAACGCTGGCCGTCGCGGCTCAGGAAATCGCGTCCGAACGCGCCCCAGATGGCGTTGCCCAGCCGCTCGCGATTGCCGCCGCGATAGAGCATTTCGGCCATCGCCCCGGCATTGGCCATCGTCCCGATCGCGACGTCACCCAGCGGCACGCGCATTTCGCTGCCTTCACCGGTGGCGTCGCGGTGGCGCAGCGTGGCGAGCAGCGCGAACGCGCAATAGGCGCCGGTGATGAAGTCCCACGCGGGCAGAACCTGGTTGACCGGCGGCGCGGTGGCGGGATCCCATTCGGCCGGGCCGGTCATCAGCGGATAGCCGCTCGCGGCGTTGACCGTGAAGTCCATCGCCTGGCGCCCGTCGTGCCAGCCCATGATCCGCACCGAGACGAGGTCAGCGCGGCCCTGGGCAACCGATGCGTGGCTCATGAAGCTGTTGACCGGCAGATTGGTGATGAGCTGCCCGGTCCGCCGCGCCAGCTCGACGCACAGTTCGCGTCCCTCGGGCGATTGCAGGTTCAGCGCGACGCTCTTCTTGGCGCGGTTGAGGTTTTCCCACGACAGCGAGCGGCCCTCGGCGGTGAGCAAGGCGCGGTCATAGTCGAGTCCGCCCGCGACGTGATCGACGCGGATCACTTCGGCGCCCATCTGCGCGCAATAGAGCCCCGCGGTGGGCGAGGCGACGAAGCTGGAGACCTCGACGATCGAGAGGCCGGAGAGGAGGTCGTACATCAGGCGGCAGCCTGAAATTCGCGCAGCATGTGCTTGGCGATCTGGAGCTGGAGGATCTGCGTGGTGCCTTCGTAAATGCGGTAAATCCGCGCATCGCGGAAGAACCGCTCGGCGTCGTATTCGGCGAGATACCCCGCGCCGCCGTAGATCTGGACCACCCGGTCGACCACGCGGCAGCACATCTCGCTGGCGAATACCTTGAATGCCGCAGCCTTGCGCAGGACGTTCTCGCCCGCGTCGGCGCGTGCGGTGACGTCGGCCATCATGCATTCGGCGGCGTAGATCTCGATCTCGCTGTCCGCCAGCATCGCCTGGATCAGCTGGAAGTTGGCGATCGGCTCGCCGAACGCCTTGCGTTCGGTGGCGTATTTGAGCGCCGAATCAAGAGCCCGGCGTGCGTACCCGGTGGCCGCCGCACCGACCGAAATGCGCCCGTTGTCGAGGCTCTTCATGGCATAGACGAAGCCCTTGCCCAGTTCCCCGCCGAGCAGCGCATCGCCATCGACGCGGACGTCTTCCAGGATGACATCGGCGATGTGAGCGCCGCTCTGCCCCATCTTCTTGTCGGGGCTGCCGGTCGAGACGCCCGGCGAGTCCATCGGCACGATGAACGCAGAAACGTGCGCGTTCCTTGGCAGCGCTTCCTTCTCGGTCCGCGCCATGATCAGGGCGACTTTGGCCTCGGGCGAATTGGTGATGTAGCGCTTGGTGCCGTTGAGCACCCAGCCGTTGCCGTCCCTGGTCGCGGTGGTCTGCATCGCGGCGGAATCGGAGCCCGAACCCGGCTCGGTCAGGCCGAAGCAGGCGATCTCGCCCGCGGCGATGCGTGGCCACCATTCGGCCTTCTGCTCCGCCGTGCCGCCGTTCTTGATCGCCGAGTTGAACATCCCGACGTTGATCGAAACGATCGAACGGAACGCCGGCGCGGCGTAGCCCAGCGCGCGAACGGTGCGTGCATACTGGCTGATGTTGACCCCGGCGCCGCCGTACTCCTCGGGAATCGTCAGTCCGAACAGCCCCATCTCGCGCATTTCGCGGAGGATCGCGTCGGGGATGCGGTCGGTAGCGACCACCTCGCGCTCGGCGGGAATCAGGCGCTCACGAACATAGCGGTCGAGCTGATCGATGAACTGTTCGAACAGCTCGGGGTCCATGCCGATTGTCGCGGGTGAAGGCATATGGTCTCGCTCCCGATGGCTTTTAATCGCGCGCTTAACCGCCTTGCAACAGGCGGCGCGCGAAATCAATCAAGCCACGGGAGCGATGTGTCACGAATTCCCATCATGCCGTTGAACGCGGCGCATCGGCCGCGTTCGATCGGCTTCAAGGGCTGTCGGGTGAGTCTACGTCAGTTTCGCTGATCGCCCAGATGATCCCTCCG
Source organism: Novosphingobium sp. (assembly GCA_030697365.1). Lineage (GTDB taxonomy): Bacteria > Pseudomonadota > Alphaproteobacteria > Sphingomonadales > Sphingomonadaceae > Novosphingobium. The sequence goes on from JAUYQH010000172.1 coordinate 5,155, forward strand.
ACGATGATCAGGGCCATTATCCACGGCGCGAACGATCCATCGCCGCCGCCCATTTCATTGGCGCTGCCGACGGGCGCGGAGGCGCGAGCCGGAGAGGCGGCGTGGGCAACAGGCGCGGCGAGAAGTGCGGTGGCGGCAAGCCCACCGAGAAGTGCTTTGATCATGGGAATTCTCCCGAAATGGAATGGGTGATAGGTTTCAAGCGGCCTGACGACGCTCAGGGGCTGTCGGGGCTGTCGTCATCAACGGCGATGAAAATCCCGCCCGCGATGATAGCGAGCAGGACGACCAGTGCTGAAAGAGGGAGGCTACCGCCCATTTCGCTTGCTCCCTGTTCGACCGGGGCCTGCACCCTGCCGGCACCGGCTGCGTGGGCTATCGGGCTCGCGATCAGCGCGAGCGAGGCGGCAGCAGTTCCAAACAGTCGCTTCATGCAGAAATTCCTTTTGGCAGGTTGCACACGCCCCCGCTCCGAAGAGAGCAGGGTTGCGGAGACCTATGCTCAGGGAACCGATAGGTTCCGCTCAAGCCAGAAAAAAACTGCATTCCCGATCAATCGGTTCGGTTTGTCTTTGCAGACGCTCGGCTGGTCGACGATTAGCTTACGCTGGACTAGGTCGGCCCGCGCGATCATGCCACTACGAGTTACGCGGGGATCCCGCCGACAGTAATCGCACGGGATGCTCTTGGCCGGGACGCACCAACGCGACCCCCCCTCGATCCTGAAATCAGGCGACCTTGGCCATGACCTCGCCGAACAGTTCTTCGTCGCTGGGCAGTTGCTTCGGGGTTGCCAGCGGCTTCGAGACCCAGGTCTCGTTGATCAGGTCGCGCCAGGTGATGTTGTTGTTGGTGCCGTTGCCGCCCCAGCTGCCGCAGCCGAGCGAGAAGGTCTGGCGCATCCCGTTCCACAGGTTGCCGCTGTTCGATGCGGCCTGCGGCTGGTTGACCATGACCCGGCTGGTTCGCGTCGCGTTGGCCAGCTTCATGATGTTGGCGTCGCTGGTCGAATAGATCCCGCACGAATGGCCCTGGCCCTGGTAGGCCTGGATGGTGTTGGTCAGCGCGATCGCCTCGTCGACGTCTTTCGCCCGGTAGAGCGCCATCGTCACGGTCATCTTCTCGCCCGAGAACGGATGGTCGGGGCCGGCGCCGGTCTCGGGGACGATGAAGAACTGGGTGCCTTCGGGGATCGTGAACCCGGCGTAATCAGCGATGAACTGCGGGGTCTGCGCTACG
>JAUYQH010000004.1 GCA_030697365.1 Novosphingobium sp.
GCCGGAGCCGACGTTGGAAGTTTACCGCGGTTACGGCCCTCTTCTCCGCCCGGCTACCCTCACGGGGGCAAGCTCTGGGTGGCCGGGCGGGGGAGAGGGCCGGAACCGCAAGGCCAAGCCGGAGGGCTTGGCCGCACTCCGAAGGAGTTAGGATAAAATGTCACGTCGTCGTCGTCCCGAGAAGCGGGAAATCCTGCCCGATCCGAAGTTCAAGGATCAGATCCTGTCCAAGTTCATGAACAACCTCATGGTGGACGGCAAGAAGTCGGTCGCGGAAGGGATCGTCTATGGCGCCATGGGCACCATGGAGACCCGCGCCAAGGCCGATCCGATCCAGCTGTTCCACGATGCGCTGAACAACGTGAAGCCGCAGATCGAGGTCCGTTCGCGGCGTGTGGGCGGGGCGACCTATCAGGTTCCGGTCGAAGTGCGGCCCGAGCGCGCGCAGGCCCTCGCCATCCGCTGGCTGATCACCGCGGCGCGCAACCGCAGCGAAACGACGATGGCCGCGCGGCTCTCGGGCGAGCTGATGGACGCGGCCAACAACCGCGGCAACGCGGTCAAGAAGCGCGAAGACACCCACCGCATGGCCGACGCCAACCGGGCGTTCAGCCACTACCGCTGGTAACTATCGTAACTATATCGGCGAGGACCGGGCGTTAGCTCGGCCCCTCCCGCATTCAAGGAATTCGACATGGCACGCGGCCACCCGCTCAGCATGTACCGCAACATCGGGATCATGGCGCACATCGACGCCGGCAAGACCACGACCACCGAGCGCATCCTCTATTACACCGGCAAGTCCTACAAGATCGGCGAAGTCCATGACGGCGCCGCGACGATGGACTGGATGGAGCAGGAGCAGGAGCGCGGGATCACGATCACCTCGGCGGCGACCACCTGCTTCTGGAAAGATCACCGGATCAACATCATCGACACCCCCGGGCACGTCGACTTCACCATCGAAGTCGAGCGTTCGCTGCGCGTGCTCGATGGCGCGGTGGCCTGTTTCGACGGCGTCGCGGGGGTCGAGCCCCAGTCGGAAACCGTTTGGCGTCAAGCAGATAAGTACGGCGTGCCGCGGATGTGCTTCATCAACAAGCTCGACCGCACCGGCGCCAACTTCAAGTACTGCGTCCAGTCGATCATCGACCGCCTCGGCGCCAAGCCCGCGGTGCTCTATCTCCCGATCGGCCTCGAAGCCGACCTCAAGGGGCTGGTCGATCTGGTCGAGATGCGCGCGATCATCTGGAAGGACGAAGCGCTGGGCGCCGAGTTCTTCTACGAGGACATCCCCGCCGACATGGCCGAAGAGGCCGCCGAATACCGCAACCAGCTGATCGAACTGGTGATCGAGCAGGACGACGATGCGATCGAGGCCTATCTCGACGGCACCGAGCCCGATGTCGCGACGCTCAAGGCGTGCATCCGCAAGGGCACGCTCAACCAGTCGTTCGTGCCCGTCTGCTGCGGCTCGGCGTTCAAGAACAAGGGCGTCCAGCCGTTGCTCGACGCGGTGGTCGATTACCTGCCCTCGCCGCTCGACATCGAGGACGTCCAGGGCGTCAAGATGGACAGCGACGAGAAGGACAGCCGCCCGCCGGCCGACGACGCGCCGTTCAGCGCGCTCGCGTTCAAGGTAATGAACGATCCGTTCGTCGGCAGCCTCACCTTCATCCGCATCTATTCGGGTACGCTCACCAAGGGCACTTACCTGAACTCGGTGAAGGACAAGAAGGAGAAGGTCGGGCGCATGCTGGAAATGCATGCCAACGAGCGCAAGGATGTCGACGAGGCTTTCGCCGGCGACATCATCGCACTGGCTGGCATGAAGGAAACCACCACCGGCGACACGCTGTGCGCCGAGCGCCAGCCGATCGTGCTCGAGCGGATGGAGTTCCCCGATCCGGTCATCGAGCTGTCGGTCGAACCCAAGACCAAGGCCGACCAGGAGAAAATGGGCGTCGCGCTCAACCGCCTGTCGGCCGAGGATCCCAGCTTCCGCGTTTCGACCGATCATGAATCGGGCCAGACGATCATCAAGGGGATGGGCGAGCTTCACCTCGACATCATCGTCGATCGCATGCGCCGCGAGTTCAAGGTCGAGGCCAACGTCGGCGCGCCGCAGGTGGCGTACCGCGAGTACCTCGCGAAGCCGGTCGACATCGACTATACCCACAAGAAGCAGTCGGGTGGTTCGGGTCAGTTCGCGCGGATCAAGTTCAGGCTGACCCCGGGCGAGCGCGGATCGGGCATCGTCTTCAACGACAACATCAAGGGTGGCAATATTCCCAAGGAATATATCCCCTCGGTCGAGAAGGGGATGCGCGAGACCGCCGAATCCGGATCGCTGATCGGCTTCCCGATCATCGACTTCGGGATCGAGCTTTACGACGGCGCCTACCACGACGTCGACTCCAGCGCGCTGGCGTTCGAGATCGCGGGCCGGGCGGGCATGCGCGAAGCCGCGCAGAAGTCGGGCATCAAGCTGCTCGAGCCGATCATGAAGGTCGAAGTCGTCAGCCCCGAGGATTATCTCGGCGACGTCATCGGCGACATGAACAGCCGCCGCGGCCAGATTCAAGGCACCGACAGCCGGGGCAATGCCCAGGTGGTCGAGGCGCTCGTGCCGCTGGCCAATATGTTCGGCTATGTGAACCAGCTGCGCTCGTTCACCCAGGGGCGGGCAAACTACTCGATGTTCTTCTCCCACTACGACGAAGTTCCCGCGAACGTGGCCGCAGAGGTCAAGGAGAAGCTTGCCTAAGCGCAAGCATCGTTCTAGGGGCGGCGCCTGATTCAGGTGGGCGCCGTCTCCCCGAAAAATCACATCAAGCGAAAAGAAGGTTTGGACAATGGCTAAGGCTAAATTCGAGCGGACGAAGCCGCACTGCAACATCGGCACCATCGGTCACGTCGACCATGGCAAGACCACGCTGACCGCGGCGATCACCAAGGTGCTGGCCGAGACCGGCGGTGCCACGTTCACCGATTACGCCAACATCGACAAGGCGCCCGAAGAGCGCGAGCGCGGCATCACGATCTCGACCGCACACGTCGAGTACGAGACCGAGGCGCGCCATTACGCCCACGTCGATTGCCCGGGCCACGCCGACTATGTGAAGAACATGATCACCGGTGCGGCGCAGATGGACGGCGCGATCCTGGTGGTGAACGCCGCCGACGGCCCGATGCCCCAGACCCGCGAGCACATCCTGCTCGCCCGCCAGGTCGGCGTGCCGGCGCTGGTCGTGTACATGAATAAGGTCGATCAGGTCGACGACGAGGAAATCCTCGAACTGGTCGAGCTCGAAATGCGCGAACTGCTCACCTATTACGGGTTCGACGGCGACGCGATTCCGATCGTCAAGGGCTCGGCACTGGCCGCGCTCGAAGGGCGTGACGACAACATCGGCAAGAACTCGATTTACGAACTGATGAAGGCCGTCGACGAGCACATCCCGCAGCCGCCGCGCCCGACCGACAAGCCGTTCCTGATGCCGGTGGAAGACGTGTTCTCGATCTCGGGACGCGGAACCGTGGTCACTGGCCGCGTCGAGACCGGGATCGTCAAGGTCGGCGAGGAAGTCGAGATCGTCGGCCTCAAGGATACCCGCAAGACCGTCGTCACCGGCGTCGAGATGTTCCGCAAGCTGCTCGACCAGGGCATGGCCGGAGACAACATCGGCGCGCTGGTCCGCGGCGTGGGCCGTGAAGAGGTCGAGCGTGGCCAGGTGCTGTGCAAGCCCGGTTCGGTCACCCCGCACACCGAATTCAACGCCGAAGTCTATGTCTTGTCGAAGGATGAAGGTGGCCGTCATACGCCGTTCTTCGCCAACTACCGGCCGCAGTTCTACTTCCGCACCACCGACGTCACCGGCGAGGTCATCCTCCCTGAGGGCACCGAGATGGTGATGCCGGGCGACAACGTCACGATCGGCGTCAAGCTGATCGCGCCGATCGCGATGGACCCGGGTCTGCGCTTCGCGATCCGCGAAGGCGGCCGGACCGTCGGTTCGGGGGTTGTCAGCGCGATCACGAAGTAAGCCTCGGCTGATCTGCTAAACGAATTGGCCCGGTCTCCCATAGGGGAGGCCGGGCTTTTTCATGTGTTGGAAAGGGACGCCGCACCGGGGACATGGGATTGGTTCTGGTCCGAGGGAGCTGAATTCCGCAATGCTTTGTCACCGCAACGCTTGCGTTAAAAGCAATTTTAACGCGGATCCGTCATATGGTTTGGCGATGAGATGTGATCAGCGATGACAGACGAGGAATACGACAAGCAGGAGGCCGCGCGTCTGGCGGGCACAATTGCCTGGCTCGAAAAAGCCGATCCCGACGATTGGCATCGGTTTGCTCTCGACTTCCAATGGGCCGAGCCTTTTGACACGCTCTACTGGATCGTGCGGCAGGAGCGCTGCGACGCCGCAACCGCGCAGATGCTGTTCTGGCTATGCCAGCCCGGCTATTTCATTGGTGAGGATGACGGCTCCAGCGACGAGCCCGATCCGCATACCGACTGGAATAAGGAAATCGTCGTCCACATCGCGCGCCGCTTCTCATCCGGTGGCTATGCGCGTTCCGAGCTTGGTTACACCTCGGACACCTCGACGCGAACCGACTATGTCGATTTGCTTCGGATGGAGCATGAACTGGACAATCCCAATTTCCGCACCACCCCGGGCCTGATCGAAAACCGCTCAGGCCGCGAAGTCTGGCCGGACCGTGACTTTTACGCCCGGTTTCCTAAGGCGTTTTGGCACGGCAGCCCGCCATCCGAGCCGGAGGAAGGTGTCGAGTACGTCCCTTTGGAACCGCCGGGATATCGTGAGACGATGCGAGTACTCGACCTCGTCGAGCAGGAAGCACGTCGTCGCCTGCCGCCGGGACTGAAGACCGGGCCGGACCCGGAACTGGATTTGACCGAGGTTCGCGCCGAAGCTCGCTGGTTGGCGCTGTACACGATATCTGCTGGTTCGACTCTCGCACTAATCGTGAAGTTACATAGCGCTAAGCCGCTCTTACTTGGCACCATCGCGTTGCTATGGGTGTGCTGGTCGATTTGGTCCAGCGTGCGAGAAATACAGACCCATTTGCGCTACAGTCGCCGAAAGCTTAATATGCCTTGGGCTAGCGCATTGCTTGGCCTTGTTCTCTTAATTGCCATGGGCCTGACGTCAATCAGCCTTGGCGCAATCGGAAATTTTCGCATCGCCCACGGCCTAGTCCCAACCATCCTGACGGGACTGGCCTTAGTCCTGCCGCTACTCTGGCTCGCCGCCAAGCCCCTCGCAGGGCTGCTTGTAAATCCACGTGGGGTTGCCAAGCTTTAACACACTCCAAACTGATGGAATTATTGATTAAACTGCGGTACCATCTTGCTAAATGCACCTATTTTCCATCTATGTCAGTCTTGCGCTCTCATAGCTTGCCGCATTGCTGGTCCGTACCCCACGGAAAAAACCGCAAATCAGCCCTTGCGCGAATCCCGCACCCTATGTAGAGGCGCGGCTCGAATTTGGTCGGGGCGCACGTCCCGTGGCTCTTTCTCATCGGTAGTTGGACATGGAAGCCCAGAATATCCGCATTCGCCTCAAGGCGTTCGATCACCGCGTGCTCGACCAGGCGACTGGCGAAATCGCGGATACCGCGCGCCGCACCGGCGCGCTGATCCGGGGCCCCATCCCGCTGCCGACGAGGATCGAGAAATTCACCGTGAACCGCGGACCGCACATCGACAAGAAGTCGCGTGAGCAGTTCGAGGTCCGCACCTACAAACGGCTGCTCGATATCGTGCAGCCCAACGCCCAGACCGTGGACGCGCTGATGAAGCTCGATCTGGCTGCTGGCGTGAACGTCGAGATCAAGTTGGCTTAAGGCCGACTGTTACCTCCCGGCTTCGGCCGGGGCTTCGCGGTGCAAGCCGCGCGGACATAGGGATACCTCCGGCAGTTCTTCGGAACGGTTTGCCGGGCAAGCGTCCCCCGTCTCGCCTCTCCCTCGGGAGAAGCACTCAGCCCGGACGGGGCTCGCTCATGAATTGGGTTGAACACGCCTTCCGGATGGTCCGGCAGGCCTCTGTAGGAGATTGATCATGCGCACTGGCGTGATCGCGAAGAAGGTGGGGATGACCCGCCTGTTTCAGGAAGACGGGCGGCACGTGCCGGTTACCGTCCTCTCGCTGGAGGATTGCCAGGTGGTTTCGCACCGCACCGCCGATCGTGACGGATACGTCGCGGTCCAGCTCGGTGCGGGCTCCGCCAAGCAGAAGAACGTCGCCAAGCCGCAGCGCGAGCATTTCGCGAAGGCCGAAGTCGAGCTCAAGGCGCGCGTCGCCGAGTTCCGCCTCGACGACGAGAAGGCGCTTCTGCCCGTCGGCGCGACGATCACCGCGGACCACTTTCTCGCCGGCCAGTTCGTCGACGTCAGCGGCCACACCCAGGGCAAGGGTTTCCAGGGCGGCATGAAGCGCTGGGGTTTCGGCGGCATGCGCGCCACCCACGGCGTCTCGATCAGCCACCGCGCGCTCGGTTCGACCGGTCAGCGCCAGGACCCGGGCAAGGTCTTCAAGAACAAGAAGATGGCCGGCCACATGGGTGACAAGCAGCGCACCCAGCAGAATCTCGAAATCGTCCGCACCGACGTGCCGCGCGGCCTGCTGTTCGTGAAGGGTTCGGTCCCCGGGGCCAAGAATGGCTGGCTGCTGGTCCGCGACGCGGTCAAGCTGCCCGCGCCTGAAGGCCTGCCGTTCCCCGGCGCGATTCTCGAGAAGAAGAGTTCGCACCCCGAGCACGAGGAAGCGCCGGCCGGGATGGTCGAAGCCGCCGCCGAGCACGAAGTAGATACCGGCCCGACCACCGAGGAAGCCGCAGCGCTGCTCGCCGAGCAGTCTGCCGGTGCCGCGACCGACGCCGAGATCGAAGCCGAACAGGCGCCCGAGGGTGAGGGCGATGCGCCTGCCTCGGACGAAGGGAAGGAGGGCTAAGCCATGAAAGTGAAGCTTTCCAACCTCGATGGATCGGCTGCAAAGGCCGACATCGAGCTGTCCGACGCCGTGTTCGGGATCGAACCGCGCGCCGACATCCTCCATCGCGTCGTCACCTGGCAGCTCGAGAACCGCCGCGGCACCGCCCGCGGCGCTCGCGAGCGCAGCGATGTTGCGCGCACCGGCAAGAAGTTCGGCAACCAGAAGGGCGGCGGCACCGCCCGTCACGGCGACCGCGCGGCCCCGATCTTCATCGGCGGCGGCAAGGCGCACGGCCCCCGGGTCCGTGACTTCGATCCCTCGCTCAACAAGAAGATCCGCGCGCTGGGTCTCCGGATGGCGCTCTCGGCCAAGGCCAGGGATGGCCTCGTCGTCGTCGACAGTCTCGACGTGAAGGACGCCAAGACTAAGGCGCTTTCGGAGCAGCTGGCGAAGGCCAACTGGGGCAAGAAGGTCCTGGTGATGGACGGCGACGCGGTCAACGAGACTTTCGCGCTCGCCTCGCGCAACATCGTCGGGGTCAATGCGATGTCGGCCGCAGGCGCCAACGTCTATGACATCCTGAAGCATGACACGCTGGTGCTGACCCGCGCCGCGGTCGAAAAGCTGGAGGCGCGGTTCGCCCTCCCGGGAGGAGCCAACTGATGGCTAAGAAGCCAACCAAATCGGCGGGCGGCGCCATCGACACCCGTCACTACGACGTGATCGTCGGCCCGCACATCACCGAAAAGTCGACGCTGATGAGCGAGAACAACGCGGTGGTGTTCAAGGTCGCCCCCAAGGCGACCAAGCCCGAGATCAAGGCCGCGGTCGAGGCGCTGTTCTCGGTCAGCGTGGTGGGCGTCAACACGCTCAACCAGAAGGGCAAGACCAAGCGCTGGAAGGGCAAGCCCTACACGCGCTCGGACGTGAAGAAGGCGGTGGTCCGTCTGGCCGAGGGCCAGTCGATCGACGTCACCGAAGGCGTACGGGGCTGATCCGATGGCACTGAAGAACTATAACCCGACCAGCCCCGCACGGCGCGCGCTGATCCTCGTCGACAAGTCGTCGTTGTGGAAGGGCAAGCCCGTCAAGGCGCTGACCGAAGGCAAGCGCAAGACCGGCGGCCGTAACAACAAGGGTCACGTGACTTCGCGCGGGATCGCCGGCGGGCACAAGCAGAAGTACCGCACGATCGATTTCAAGCGGCGCAAGTGGGATGCCCCGGCCACCGTCGAACGGCTCGAGTACGATCCCAACCGCACCGCGTTCATCGCGCTGATCAAGTACGCCGATGGGGAACTGGCCTACATCATCGCGCCGCAGCGCCTTGCCGAAGGCGACACCGTTGTCGCCGGCGAGAAGACCGACGTGAAGCCGGGCAACGCGATGCTGCTCAGCCAGATGCCGGTTGGCACCATCTGCCACAACGTTGAGATGAAGCCGGAAAAGGGCGGTCAGATCGCGCGTTCGGCCGGCACCTATGTTCAGGTCGTTGGTCGCGACCGCGGGCTGGTGATCGTCCGCCTCAACTCGGGCGAGCAGCGTTATCTGCGCGGCGATTGCATGGGCACGGTGGGTGCGGTCTCGAACCCCGACAACCAGAACCAGAACTTCGGCAAGGCCGGACGGACCCGCTGGCAGGGTCGTCGACCGCTGACCCGCGGCGTCGCCAAGAACCCGGTCGATCACCCCCACGGCGGCGGCGAAGGCCGCACTTCGGGCGGGCGTCACCCGGTCACCCCGTGGGGCAAGCCCACCAAGGGCGCCCGCACCCGTAACAACAAGCAGACGGACAAGATGATTATCCGTTCGCGTCACGCCAAGAAGAAGAGGTAAGCGAGACATGGCTCGTTCCGTCTGGAAAGGTCCGTTCGTGGACCTCCACCTCCTGAAAAAGGCCGAGACCGCGCAGGACACCAATGCGCGCACTCCGATCAAAACCTGGTCGCGCCGGTCGACCATTCTCCCGCAGTTCGTCGGGCTGAGCTTCAACGTCCACAACGGGCGCAAGTTCATCCCGGTGTCGGTGAGCGAGGACATGGTCGGGCACAAGCTGGGTGAATTCGCCCCAACCCGCACTTTCCCCGGCCATGCCGCGGACAAGAAGGGCAAGCGCTGATGAGCAAGCCCAAATCCCCCCGTCGCGTGGCCGAAAACGAGGCGCTTGCGGTCGGCACCACGATCCGTGGCTCGGCGCAGAAGCTGAACCTGGTCGCGGGGCTCATCCGCGGCAAGAAGGCCGAGGACGCGATGAACATCCTGTCGTTCTCGACCAAGGCGATGGCGGTGGACGCGCGCAAGGTGCTCGCTTCGGCGATCGCCAACGCCGAGAACAATCATAACCTCGATGTCGACGCTCTCGTCGTCGCCGAGGCCAGCGTCGGCAAGTCGATTACGATGAAGCGCTTCCACACCCGCGGGCGTGGCAAGTCGACCCGAATTCTCAAGCCGTTCAGCCGCCTGCGCATCATCGTGCGCGAACACACCGAAGCCGGAGAGGCCTGAGCCATGGGTCACAAGAGCAATCCGATCGGCCTGCGCCTGCAGATCAACCGCACCTGGGACAGCCGCTGGTACGCCGAAGGGCGCAACTACCAGCAAATGCTCAAGGAAGATCTCGCGATCCGCAAGTTCATCGTCGAATCGCTGCCCCAGGCCGCGATCTCGAAGGTGGTGATCGAGCGTCCGGCCAAGAACTGCCGCGTCTCGATCTATGCCGCCCGCCCCGGTGTGATCATCGGCAAGAAGGGCGCGGATATCGAGAAGCTGCGCTCGCAGCTCGCCAAGATGACGCCGAGCGACGTCAAGCTGAACATCGTCGAGATCCGCAAGCCCGAGGTCGACAGCAAGCTCGTCGCGCA
>JAUYQH010000012.1 GCA_030697365.1 Novosphingobium sp.
TCAAGAACACGATCAACACGATGGTCGATCAGCTCAACTCGTTCGCCAGCGAGGTGACGCGCGTGGCGCGCGAGGTCGGCACCGAGGGCCGGCTCGGCGGGCAGGCGCAAGTCGAGGGCGTCGGCGGCACGTGGAAGGACCTGACCGACAACGTCAACACGCTCGCCGCGAACCTCACCGGCCAGGTCCGCAACATCGCCGAAGTGACCACCGCTGTGGCGCTCGGCGATCTGTCGAAGAAGATCACGGTCGACGTGAAGGGCGAGATTCTCGAGCTCAAGAACACCATCAACACGATGGTCGACCAGCTCAATTCCTTCGCCAGCGAGGTGACGCGTGTGGCGCGCGAGGTCGGCACCGAGGGCAAGCTGGGCGGGCAGGCGCAAGTGCGCGGCGTTGCGGGAACCTGGGCCGACCTGACCGACAACGTCAACCTGATGGCCCAGAATCTGACCGGCCAGGTCCGCAACATCGCCGACGTGACCACCGCGGTGGCGCGCGGCGACTTGTCGAAGAAGATCACGGTCGACGTCAAGGGCGAGATTCTCGCGCTCAAGAACACGATCAACACGATGGTCGATCAGCTCAACGGCTTTGCCAGCGAGGTCACCCGCGTGGCGCGCGAGGTTGGCACCGAGGGCAAGCTCGGCGGGCAGGCGCAGGTGCCTGGCGTGGGCGGAACGTGGAAGGATCTGACCGACAACGTCAACCTGATGGCGACCAATCTGACCAACCAGGTGCGCGGGATCGCCGGGGTCGTGACTGCGGTTGCGCAGGGCAACCTCAAGCGCAAGCTGACTTTCGACGCCAAGGGCGAGATCGCCGCGCTGGCCGAGACGATCAACGAGATGATCGAGACGCTGTCGACCTTCGGCGACCAGGTGACCAACATGGCGCGCGAGGTTGGTGTCGAGGGACGGCTCGGCGGCCAGGCCAGGGTGCCGGGCGCCGCGGGGCTGTGGCGCGACCTCACGGACAACGTCAACGCGATGGCCACCAACCTCACCAACCAGGTGCGGTCGATCGCTGAAGTGGCAACCGCGGTGACCAAGGGCGATCTCACCCGGTCGATCGCGGTCGAGGCCTCGGGCGAGATGGCCGCGCTCAAGGACAACATCAACGAGATGATCCTCAACCTCAAGGATCAGACGCTCAAGAACGCCGAGCAGGACTGGCTAAAGACCAACCTGGCGCGCTTCTCGCGGATGCTTCAGGGCGAGCGTGACCTGGCGACGATCTCCAACCTGATCATGAGCGAGCTCGCCCCGCTGGTGAACGCGCAGTACGGCGTGTTCTACGTCGCCAACGAAAACGACGGCGGGCCATCGCTCGATCTGGTCGCGAGCTACGGAGCGGACCGCCAGGCCGAACTCAAGGCGCGGTTCGAACTGCGCGAGGGGCTGATCGGACAAGCCGCGGCGGACAAGCGCCCGATGCGCCTGACCGGTGCTCCCGGAGACTACATCCGCATCGGATCGGGGCTGGGCAGCGCGGCACCAGCCAACATCAATATCCTCCCCGCCCTGTTCGAGGACGAGGTCAAGGCGGTGATCGAACTCGCATCGTTCGAGGAGTTCAACGAAACCCACCACAGCTTCCTCAGCCAGCTTATGGAGACCGTGGGGATCGTGCTCAACACGATTGCGGCGACGATGCGCACCGAGGAACTGCTCAAGGAATCCCAGCTGCTCACGCAGGAACTGCAGGCGCGTCAGACCGAGCTGACCACCAAGCAGGAGGAACTGCACAACACCAACGAGGAGCTTCAGGAGAAAGCGCAACTCCTCGAAAACGAGAAGCGCCAGGTCGAGGCCAAGAACTTCGAAATCGACATGGCGCGGCGCGCCATCGAGGAAAAGGCCGAACAGCTCGCGCTCACATCGAAATACAAGTCCGAGTTCCTCGCCAACATGAGCCACGAGCTGCGCACGCCGCTGAACTCGCTGCTGATCCTGTCGAAGCTGCTCGCCGACAACCAGCAGGGCAACCTTAACGAGAAACAGACCGATTTTGCCCGCACCATCCATTCGGCGGGCACCGATCTGCTCAACCTCATCAACGACATCCTCGATCTTTCCAAGGTGGAATCGGGAAAAGTCTCGATCGAACTCGGCGACATGCCGCTGGCCAGCCTCCGCCAGCACATGGAGCGCACTTTCCGCCAGCTCGCCTCGGAGAAAGGCTTGCGCTTCGAGGTGGACTTCGCGCCCGATCTGCCCGCCACGATCCGCACCGACGAAAAGCGGCTTCAGCAGGTCATTCTCAACCTGCTTTCCAATGCTTTCAAGTTCACCTCGCACGGCAGCGTCTCGCTCTCGGTGCGCACCGCGACGAGCGGCTGGAGCCCCATGCACCCCGTCCTGGGTGATGCCGAGACCGCGATCGAGATCGCGGTCTCGGATACCGGAATCGGGATTCCCGAAGACAAGCAACGCCTGATCTTCGAGGCGTTCCAGCAAGCCGACGGGACCACCAGCCGCAAGTACGGCGGCACGGGGCTCGGCCTCTCGATCAGCCGCGAGATCGCCCGCCTGCTGGGCGGAGAGATCCATGTCGGGTCGAAAGTGGGCGAGGGGTCCACTTTCACCCTGTTCGTGCCCCTGCAATCGCCCGGGGTCAGTCCGGCCATCACACTGCCCCAGTTGCCGGATGCCCAGGCATCCACCGGCATCGGGCCGGCGCCGGTCGATGACCGCGACGGCCTGGACGACGAACCGTTCATCCTGATCGTCGAAGACGACCCGACATTCGCCGCGATCCTTCTCGATCTCGCCCACCAGGCCGGGCTCAAGGGGGTCATCTCTTCCGCGGGTTCGGGGACGACCGCGATGGCGCGCAAGATGCGGCCAAGCGCGATCACGCTCGACCTTGGGCTCAGCGACATCGACGGTTTCGTGCTGCTCGACCTGCTCCGCCACGATCCGGAAACCGGCGGAATTCCGATCTTTGTCATCTCGGGCGCCGAGCAGGCCGGGCACGCGCTCAAGCTGGGTGCCGCACGGGTGATCGAGAAGCCGGCCGAACGCAGCGAACTCGCCAGCCTGTTTGCCGGCGTGGCATTCGAGAGCAAGAGAACCCGGCAGGACAAGCGAGCGCGGCGCAAGGAAAGGGCCGTTCAGACCCGCGGCAAGGTCGCGCCGCGAACCGAAGAAGCGGGCGCCGAAATGAAAGGCGCCAAGGTCCTCATCATCGACGATGACATCCGCAATATTTACTCGCTTGCCAGCGTGCTCGAGGCGCAGGGCGCCGAAGTGGTCCATGCCGAGCGGGGCGCCGACGGCATCGACATTCTCGAGCGCCGTTCGGGCATCGATATCGCACTTGTCGACATCATGATGCCCGAAATGGACGGCTACGAAACGATGCGGCGGATCAGGACCAATCCCGCGATTTCCCACATTCCCCTGATCGCGGTGACCGCCAAGGCGATGAAGGGCGACCGCCAGAAGTGCCTCGAAGCCGGAGCCTCGGACTACATCTCCAAGCCGGTCGACATCGATCTTCTTCTCGCCCTGGCGCGCGTCTGGATCGGGCGTACGAAGACCCGGGGGACCCGCGCGGGCGCGGCAGCGCTGGGGGTCGCGGCGGAGTGACCGTCAGGAAAGCCGCCAAGCAAGGGAAGGAAACCACGCCGATCCCATCGCGTGCAGTTCCTGGCGCGAAGATCCTGATCGTCGACGATGACGAGCGCAACCTTCTCGCCCTGACCGAAGTGCTCGACCCGCTGGCCGAAGTGGTTACGGTCTCGTCGGGCCGCGATGCCTTGCGGGTTCTGCTCAAGCAAGACTTCGCCGTCATCCTTCTCGACGTCTTCATGCCAGACATGGACGGGTATGAGACCGCCCAGTATATCCGCGAGCGCGAGCAGACCGCCCGCATCCCGATCATATTCCTGTCGGCGGTGAACAAGGAAACCGAGCATTTGATGCGCGGCTACGCGATGGGCGCGGTCGATTACGTGTTCAAGCCGGTCGACGCGCTCGTCCTGCGATCGAAGGCTGCGGTTTTCGTCGATCTGTATGCCCTGCGCAAGGAGATCGAGGACCACAGCCGCGCCGAGAAAGAGCTCCATGCCGCGAGGATTCGCGCCGAGGAGCAACGGCTGGAGATGGAGCGCGAGTTGCAGGACACGCGGTTGCGCCAGGCCGCCATCCTCAATTCGCTGCCAGTGGTCCTGTTCGAGGCGACCTACACGCAGGACCAGGGGCTGCGCCGGCGGGTGGTCGGCGGCGATCGCGCAGCCTTGAGCGAGGATGCAGCAGCCTGGCTGAGCCAGGAAGGAACGCAGTGGGAAGAGCAGATACTCCCCGAAGATCGCCCGACCGTCGCCAGCGAATACGCCAAACCCAGAGCATCCGGAGATCGTGCGAGCGTGCGTTACCGGTGGGCCGCAGCCGGCGGCACGCCGCTGCATTTGCTCGAACAGGCCGTGTGTCTGGACGACGATGCGTGGATCGGCTCCATCACCGACATCACTGCGCAAAGCCAGTTGGAAAACCAGCTCGTCCAGGCGCAGAAGCTGGATGCCCTCGGCCAACTGACCGGGGGGGTCGCACACGATTTCAACAACCTTCTCGCGGCCATCTTGGGGGGAATCGAACTTCTCGGCCGGCGAGCGAACTTGAACGATGCTCACCAGAGCATCCTCAATCAGATGCATCAGGCTGTCGATCAGGGCATCGCGTTGGTCAAAAGCCTGCTGGCCTTCGCCCGCAAGCAGCCGCTCACTCCGATCGCGGTCGATCCGGAACGGCTGCGTCAGACGACCGTCGCGCTTGCCGAACACGCCCTGGACAGTTCCATCCGCGTTGAATGGAACATCGCTGCCGAAGGGTACGATTTCTACGCCGACCCTTCCCAGCTCACCCTCGCGCTTCTCAACCTCATCATCAACGCCCGTGACGCCATGCCCGAAGGCGGATCGATCGCAATTGCCATCGATCGCCCGACGGGCTCGATCCAGCCGGATATGCTGCGGATCGTCCTGTCCGATGAAGGGACCGGGATCCCGCCCGAGATCCTCGCCAAGGTCACCGAACCGTTCTTCACGACCAAGCCTCCCGGAAAAGGCACCGGGCTCGGTCTGTCGATGGTGGCCGGCTTCGTGGAGCAGTCGGGTGGCGTGCTCGAGATCACCGCCCCGGACTGCGGCGGAACGCGGGTCGAGATTCATTTGCCTGCCGTCGTCGCCGGGCGATCCGCAGCTATGGAGAAGCGAGCGCCGCACAAAGTTGCGAATGGAGCGCTTTCCGTTCTTCTGGTCGACGACGACGACATGGTTCGCACCGTTCTTGCCCAGATCATCGAGGACCTGGGACATGAGGCTTCGCTGGCGATCGACGGAGAAGACGCCCTGCGCCAGCTCCGTGATCGTCCCTCGCACTTCGACGTGGTTCTGTCCGACGTGTCGATGCCCCGCATGAACGGGATCGAGCTGGCCAATGCCTTGGACGACGAGAATTTTGCGGTGCCGATCGTCATGATGTCGGGCAACCTGGACCCCGACCTGCAAAAGAGCATCCCGCACGGCGTCAGCGTTATCGCCAAACCGCTCCATGCCGCCGTTCTGGAAGATTTGCTGTGCTCGCTTGGAGGCACTGCTCCCGCTTATACCAAGCTGCGGTGAATCGAAAGGGGATGAGCGGGCTCTTGGGGGCTGGAGCGTGCAGTCGGCGACGGTGGCGCGCCGGCGAACACTGCGATTTCTGGCAGTTGCCCGGACGGTCTCAAACTTTGGCGGACATGAAGTTGGACGGTAGCGGGAACCCCGATTAACCGCAAAATTCCCTGAAATCCGCCTATCTCGCTTAATGCGTTTTCGGAATGGCCCCCAATGTGGCCCCCAAAGACG
>JAUYQH010000028.1 GCA_030697365.1 Novosphingobium sp.
GCTTCTTGATCTCGCCGAAGGACCAGCTGCGGATGCGCTCGGGGCTCGCCAGACCGATCTGGATCTGGTCGAAGGTCTCGGGCTTGGCCACCGGGTTGGTGAATTTGGTCAGGTCGTTCATGTCTTACTCCGATGCCAGGCCGATAGCGGGAACTTCCGCACACACACGCACCTCAGCCAAGATTTCATTGTATCGCGTTATCTGATTCGACTTTGTGCCCGCATTCAGTTCCGCGAGCTTCCGCTTCGAATACCCTTCGTACGATGTGCGAAGATCATCGATCATGTCGTCATAGCTCATGCCCAGCTTATGACCTTCGTAAGCAATGACCGGCAGGAATCGATCAGCGACCTCCCTGCCGTATTTCGTATTCGCGGGGAGGTAGTTGGGCTGGACGGAACCCATCAAAGCTAGGACATTCGCGGCAACATGGCATTGTTTCGCGTCATCGTAATGCAAGCGGTGACCATCGGCAGCGGAAACCGCCGATGGCACGGCTAAAAGCATAAGGATCAGCGGACCCGGCATCGGCTACTCCGCCGCCTGCGGCCACTCGTCGTCGTCCTTATTGTCGATCGAGGACAGTTCGACGTTGAGCCCGAGGCTGCGCATTTCCTTGACGAGCACGTTGAAGCTCTCGGGGATGCCGGCCTCGAAGGTGTCGTCGCCCTTGACGATCGCCTCGTAGACCTTGGTCCGCCCGATCACGTCGTCCGACTTGACCGTGAGCATTTCCTGCAGGGTGTACGCCGCGCCGTAGGCCTGGAGCGCCCAGACCTCCATTTCGCCGAAGCGCTGCCCGCCGAACTGGGCCTTGCCGCCCAGCGGCTGCTGGGTGACCAACGAGTACGGCCCGATCGAACGCGCGTGGATTTTGTCGTCCACAAGGTGGTGCAGCTTGAGCATGTAGATGTAGCCCACGGTCACCTTGCGGTCGAACGCGTCGCCGGTCCGCCCGTCGTAGAGCGTGACCTGGCCCGAAGGATCGAGCCCGGCCTTGACCAGCATCGCCGAGACATCCGCTTCGCGCGCGCCGTCGAACACCGGGGTGCCCATCGGCACGCCGTTCTTGAGCAGCTCGGCCATGTCGACGATGTCGGCGGTGTTCCTGGCATCGATCTGGGCGTGGTAACGCTCGCCGTAGATGTCCTTGAGCCGGTCGATCAGCGCGGTCGGCGGGGCGGCCGCCTCGGGGTTCGGGTTGGAGTCGCGCCATTCCTGCAACGCCGCGGTGATCTGCTGGCCGAGGCCGCGCGCGGCCCAGCCCAGATGCGTCTCGAAGATCTGCCCGACGTTCATGCGCGAAGGCACACCCAGCGGGTTGAGCACGATGTCGACCGGGGTCCCGTCCTCGAGGAACGGCATGTCCTCGGCGGGCAGGATGCGCGAGATGACACCCTTGTTGCCGTGGCGCCCGGCCATCTTGTCGCCTGGCTGAAGCTTGCGCTTCACCGCGACGAACACCTTGACCATCTTGAGCACGCCCGGCGCCAGCTCGTCGCCGCGCTCGAGCTTCTCGCGACGATCGTCGAACTTGGCGTTGATGACCTTGATCGCCTCGTCATACTGGAGGCGGACCGCCTCGAGCTGGGTCTGGCGGGCATCGTCGGCAACCGCGAATTTCCACCATTCGTGGCGTTCGACTTCGCCCAGCAAGGCTTCGTCGATCGACTGGCCCTTCTTGGCGGCCTTGGGTCCGGCAGCGACGACGTGGCCGACCAGCATGTCGCGCAGGCGGTTGTAGGTCGCGCGGTTGAGGATGTTGCGCTCGTCCTCGCTGTCCTTCTTGAGGCGTTCGATTTCCTCGTTCTGGATCGCGCGGGTCCGGTCGTCGATCTCGATGCCGTGGCGGTTGAACACCCGCACCTCGACCACCGTGCCCGAAACCCCCGGCGGCAGCTTGAGCGAGGTGTCGCGCACGTCGCTGGCCTTCTCGCCGAAGATCGCGCGGAGCAGCTTTTCTTCCGGGGTCATCGGCGATTCCCCCTTGGGGGTGATCTTGCCGACCAGGATGTCGCCCGGGTGCACTTCGGCGCCGATGTAGACGATCCCCGCTTCGTCGAGGCTGCGCAGGGCTTCCTCGCCGACGTTGGGAATGTCGCGGGTGATGTCCTCGGGCCCGAGCTTGGTGTCGCGGGCCATGACCTCGAACTCCTCGATGTGGATCGAGGTGAACACGTCGTCCTTGACGATGCGTTCGGAGATCAGGATCGAATCCTCGTAGTTGTAGCCGTTCCATGGCATGAACGCGACGAGGCTGTTGCGCCCCAGCGCGAGCTCACCCAACTCGGTCGAGGGACCGTCGGCAAGAATGTCGCCGGCCTCGACCACTTCGCCCACCTTCACCAGCGGACGCTGGTTGATGCAGGTGTTCTGATTGCTGCGCTGGAACTTCTGCAGCGTGTAGATGTCGACGCCCGACCTGCCCGGCTCGATATCGCCGCTGGCGCGGATCACGATGCGGGTGGCGTCGACCTGATCGACAATGCCTCCTCGAAGTGCGCCGATCGCCGCGCCCGAATCGCGCGCCACGGTTTCTTCCATGCCCGTCCCGACGAAGGGCGCTTCGGCCTGGACCAGCGGCACCGCCTGGCGCTGCATGTTCGAGCCCATCAGCGCGCGGTTGGCATCGTCGTTTTCCAGGAACGGAATCAGCGAAGCGGCGACCGAGACCAGCTGCTTGGGGCTGACGTCCATCAGCGTGACGTGATCGCGCGGGGCCATCACGAACTCGCCGCTGTCGCGCGCCGAGATCAGATCCTCGACGAAGCGGCCGTCGCCGTCGGTTTCGGCCGAGGCCTGCGCGACGACGTGCTTCTGCTCTTCCATCGCGGACAGATAGACCACGTCGGAGCTGACCTTGCCGCCCGTCACCTTACGGTACGGGGTCTCGATGAACCCGTACTTGTTGACCCGCGCGAAAGTGCTGAGCGAGTTGATCAAGCCGATGTTCGGGCCTTCGGGCGTCTCGATCGGGCAGATCCGGCCGTAGTGGGTGGGGTGAACGTCGCGGACTTCGAAGCCCGCGCGCTCACGCGTTAGACCGCCCGGCCCGAGCGCCGAGACGCGGCGCTTGTGGGTGACTTCTGACAGCGGGTTGGTCTGGTCCATGAACTGCGACAGCTGGCTCGACCCGAAGAACTCGCGCACCGCGGCGACCGCGGGCTTGGCGTTGATCAGGTCGTTGGGCATCACGGTCGAGACGTCGACCGAGCTCATCCGCTCCTTGACCGCGCGCTCCATGCGCAGCAGCCCGACGCGGTACTGGTTCTCGAGCAGCTCGCCGACCGACCGGACCCGGCGATTGCCGAGGTTGTCGATGTCGTCGACTTCGCCCTTGCCGTCCTTGAGGTCGACAAGTTCCTTGACCACGGTGAGGATGTCCTCGGTGCGCAGCGTGGTGATCGTGTCCTCGACCTCGAGCCCGAGGCGCATGTTGAGCTTGACCCGGCCCACCGCGCTGAGGTCGTAGCGGTCGGGATCGAAGAACAGGCCCGCGAACAAGGCGTCCGCCGTCTCGCGCGTCGGCGGCTCGCCCGGACGCATCACGCGGTAGATGTCGGCCAGCGCCTGGTCGCGGTCCTCGGCCTTGTCGGCCTTCATCGTGTTGCGGATCCACGGCCCGGTGTTGTTGTCGACGTCGAGCAGTTCGAGCCGGTCGACCCCCGCCTTGTCGAGCACCTCGAGGTTCTCGGGGCCGACTTCGTCGCCCGCCTCGATCCAGATCCGCCCGGTCGCTTCATCGATCAGGTCGTTCGCGGCATAGCGCGCGAATATTTCCTCGGTCGGGATCAGCAGCTCCTTGAGCCCGTCCTTCTCGGCCTTGGTGGCCATCCGCGGGGTGATCTTGGTGCCTTCGGCGAAGACGACCTCGCCGGTGGTGCCGTCGATGATGTCGAAAGTCGGCTTCTGGCCGCGCCATTGCTCGCCGACAAAGGGCAGCCGCCAGCCGCTCTCGGCGCGAACCCAGGTTACCTTGTCGTAGAAATAGTCGAGGATCTGCTCGTTATCGAGCCCCAGCGCGTGGAGCAGAGCAGTGACCGGCAGCTTGCGCTTGCGGTCGATGCGGACGTTGACGATGTCCTTGGCGTCGAACTCGAAATCGAGCCACGAGCCGCGGTACGGGATCACCCGCGCGGCGAACAGGTACTTGCCCGACGAGTGGGTCTTGCCGCGATCATGGTCGAACAAGACGCCCGGCGAACGGTGCATCTGCGAAACGATCACCCGCTCGGTGCCGTTGATGACGAAAGTGCCGTTCTCCGTCATCAGGGGCATGTCGCCCATGTAGACGTCCTGCTCCTTGATATCGACGAGGCTCTTGGTCTCGGTGTCGTGATCGACCTCGAAGGTGGCGAGCGTCAGCGTGACCTTCATCGGCGCCGCATAGGTGATCCCGCGCTGGCGGCACTCGGTGACGTCGTACTTGGGCGGCTCGAGCATGTAGCCGCCGTCCTTCTTGATATCGAGGCTGGCAGTGCCCGCGAAATCGGTGATCGGGAACACGCTGCGCAGCGTCTTTTCGAGCCCCGAGACATAGCCCGTCGCCGGGTCGGAGCGCAGGAACTGCTCGTAGCTCTCGCGCTGGACCTCGATCAGGTTGGGCATCGCGATGACTTCGTGGATGTCGCCGAAGATCTTGCGGATGCGCTTTTTGGCGGAGCTGCGGCTCGCCGACACGGGAGAGGTGGCGGGAGCTTGGGGCTTGGTGGCCATGAGGGGGTCTTCGCCTCTTCAAAGGGGCCGGACTGAGGTCCGGCGAGAAATCGGTGCCGTCACGCGGGTGCGGTCCACACGACGCAAAAACGGCCGCAGGGCGCACGACTTCCCTTCCGGGGAGCCGGGCCTGCAGCCGATCGCGTCGTATGAGGCCTGCGGCTTCCTTCCGTGGCGGTCCCTCGCGAATGGGTCCGCCTTGCTCGAAGCGCGCAAGCGAGGGCTGCATATAGGAGCACCGCGCGCCGCTGTCAAAGGGGGGCGCGAAGGGGGCCGTGACCGTCCTACGAAGCAATCCCCACATCGGTCTGTCCAAAGTCCGCACCCTTGAACAACAGCGGCTGGCCTTGCTCCATCGCCAGCGCATAGGAAAAGCAATCGCCGAAGTTGAGCCCGGCGGCGTGGCCGCTGCCTTTGCCGTACTGGCGATAGGCCGCGCGGGCGCGTTTGGCTTGGGCCTCGGTGACGGGGGCGATGGCGATGGCGAGGGTTTCGATGACATCGTCGAGGCGCGCCGACAGCAGCGGGTTGTTGTTGCCATCCGCGACGATACCGGCTTCGAGATAAGTGGCTGCGGACATTTCCAGCGCATCGGCGCTTGCCATTGTTGTCATGAGCCGGTCCGACTCGGGTTCCTCCTTCAGGATGGCGATCAACGCCGAGGAATCGACAATCACTTCGGCAGCCCCGTTTCGTCGTAGAGAATATCGCCGTGATCCAGGCTCTTCCACGGCTCGACCCAGTGCTGCGCGAGCCCCTTGGTCAGTTCGCGCACCCGCGCCAGCTTTTCGTCGCGGGTCAGTTCGTTGAGCCGCCGTTGCAGCGCTGCGGTCACCGCCTCGGTCACGGTCTCGCCGGTGCGCTGGACAATCTCGTCCACAAGTGCGCGCGCCTTCTGGTTCTTGATGTTGATCTGTATTGTCATGGCAGAAGTATCCTGGAGATGTTCTGCAATGCCATTCTTCACCCGAATCGGCAAGTGGGCGGGCGGCAACGCGCGGCGGTCCCAAGACCGAGGCAGGCCCTTCTTTCCGTAAAACAATCTGCTGCATATCGTTTTGCGATAATTTTCGCTTGACGATGAGTGTGGCCCGACATATTGAATATCGATATAGACCATATCGGAGATCGACCAATGACCCAGACTACCACCCGCCCGTTCGCCATCGTCCTCTCGGCTCTCGTAGCAGTCGCGCTGTGGCTCCCCACCGTCACCGTCCCCGCCGATCAGGCCCGGCTCACGGCGACCTCCGCTTCCATCGAGCTGGCCTGAACGAGCGACAACCGCAACGTACGACAAAACGAACAACAAGGAGCCACCGCCATGCGCCTCACCCGCCCCAACGATCCGCTGCTGACCGCAACCAAGTTCGCTGCGATCGCGATGAAGATCGTGCTGGGCATCGGCATCGGCGTGGTCGTCTCGGTCCTGCCGGTAATCTTGCTCAATCAGGACGCCGTCGCCGCCCAGCTCGTCAAGGACGGCAAGGCCATCGGCGTTGACGGCCTAATCGCGGGGATAGCGGTGGCTCTGCCGATGATCGCGGTCGTGCTAGTCGGCGCGTTCTGGTTCGTCCACCTGCTCGGGCGGATCGTCGATACCGTGGGCGAAGGCGACCCGTTCATCCCCGCCAACGCCGACCGTCTGCGGACTATGGGCTGGCTGGCGCTGGCGATCCAGCTCCTGACGCTGCCGATCGGTTTGGCGGTGGCGCGGATAGCCAGGGCGGTCGAGGACAGCCCGAGCGACACCAGCGTCGGTCTCGACTTCACCGGGCTGGTCCTCGTCCTGATCCTGTTCGTCCTCGCCCGCATCTTCCGCAAGGGTGCCGCGATGCGCGAAGAGCTGGAAGGGACCGTGTAATGACCGATCCCGACACCATCCAGGAGGGCCGTATCCCCGAAGAGCGCAACGCCGAAGGCCGCATAATCGTGACCCTCGACGAACTTCTCTACCAGCGCCGCATGACCCTGACCGAACTGGCCGAGAAAGTGGACATTACCCTCGCCAACCTCTCGATCCTCAAGACCGGCAAGGCCAAGGCGATCCGCTTCTCGACGCTCGAATCGATCTGCCGGGTGCTGGAATGCCAGCCGGGGGATTTGCTGGGGTACGCGGCCGAGGCTTGACTTTCCCACCCCCTGCGCACAGAGGCCCGCCCTGACCGGCGGGCCTCATCCTTTCCAGGATTAGTCCATCCGGTCGTCCGTCCGAGACAGTCGGTGCTGGGTCAACGCCCAGCTTAATTTCCGGCCTAGACGGGGAAACGAGATTTTCGCGCTCCCGGCCCATAACGCCGCGCGCCCTGGTGTTTGTTCCAACAACGCCGCCTCCTTCCCCCTCACTGGACTCGCCCGCTCGGCGCTTTGTGCGCTGGCGGACATCGCAGCCGGCCGCTTGCCTTTGCGCAATCGGCCATAGGGAAGGAGTACGCATGGATCGTTCGCAGAAAGCCGACGCGGTCGCAGCGCTCAACGCAACCTTCAACGAGGTCGGCGTGGTGGTCATCACCCGCAACCTCGGCATGACCGTGGCCCAGTCCACGGCCTTGCGCACGAAGATGCGGGATGCCGGTGCATCGTTCAAGGTTTCCAAGAACAGTCTCGCGCGCCTGGCGATCGAAGGCACCAGCTACAGCGCGATCGGTGACATGTTCACCGGCCCGGTGGCGCTGGCCACTTCGGTCGATCCGGTCGCGGCCGCCAAGGTCGCGGTCGATTTCGCCAAGACCAACGACAAGCTCGAGATCGTCGGCGGGGCCATGGGGACGCAAATCCTCAACCCCGAGGGGATCAAGGCGCTCGCTTCGCTGCCGTCGCTCGACGCGCTGCGCAGCCGCCTGATCGGTCTGGTCCAGGCCCCGGCGACCAAGATCGCCCAGGTCGTCGTCGCCCCCGCGAGCAAGCTCGCCCGGGTGTTCAACGCCTATGCCGAGAAAGACGCCGCGTAAGACTGTTCGCTTGTCATTCGCCGGGCGCGTCTCGGCATTCAAATCCAATCAGGAGCATACATCATGGCCGACATCGCCAAACTCGTTGAAGAACTTTCCAAGCTGACCGTCCTCGAGGCGGCCGACCTCGCCAAGGCGCTCGAAGAGAAGTGGGGCGTTTCCGCCGCCGCTGCGGTTGCCGTTGCCGGCCCCGCCGCCGAAGCCGCCGCCCCGGTCGAAGAACAGACCGAATTCGACGTCATCCTGACCGGCGACGGCGGGAAGAAGATCCAGGTCATCAAGGAAGTCCGCGCGATCACCCAGCTCGGCCTGACCGAAGCCAAGACCCTTGTGGAATCGGCTCCGAAGGCGATCAAGGAAGGCGTCAACAAGGCCGAAGCCGAAGAGATCAAGGCCAAGGTCGAAGCCGCCGGCGGCACCGTCGAGATCAAGTAATTCGACAACCAAGTTTTGCGGGTGTCTTGAAGCACCCGTGATCGGAAGGGCGGCACGAGCGATCGTGTCGCCTTTTCGCGTTTCGGGTCTGCCACGATGTCTCGCTTTCGTTCGACGCGAGGGGGTCAAAGGGGGTAAGGTGAATGCGCTAGAGCGAATGCAACGCAGCCCCGCTGGACATGCCCGGCCACGTTGCTATCCGCCCGCCATGACGCTCCAGCCTTCAGACTCGATCCTGATCGTCGATTTCGGCAGCCAGGTAACCCAGCTCATCGCCCGCCGGGTGCGCGAGGCGGGGGTCTATTCCGAGATCGCTCCGTACACCGCCGCCGCCGAGGCGTTTGCGCGGATGGCGCCCAAGGGGATCATCCTGTCGGGCTCGCCCGCCTCGGTGCTCGACGAGCAAGGCCCGCGGATTCCGCAGGAAATCCTCGACAGCGGCTTGCCGATCATGGCGATCTGCTATGGCCAGCAGGCGTTGATGCATCAGTTGGGCGGCGAGGTCCTGCCCGGTGATTCGGGAGAATTCGGCCGCGCGTTCATCGAGATTTCGGACAGCTGCGCACTGTTCGACGGGCTGTGGGCCGAAGGTGAAACCCACCAGGTGTGGATGAGCCACGGCGACAAGGTCACGCAGCTCGCCCCCGGCTTCCGCCCCGTTGCCGCCAGCGCGGGCGCGCCGTTCGCGGTGATCGCCAACGACGACAAGCGCATCTACGCGATGCAGTTCCACCCCGAGGTGGTCCACACCCCCGACGGCGGCAAGCTCTACAAGAACTTCGTCCGCCACGTCTGCGGGCTGGCCGGCGACTGGACGATGGCCGAGTTCCGCAAGACCAAGATCGAGGAAATCCGCGCCCAGGTCGGCAAGGGCAAAGTGATCTGCGGGCTTTCGGGCGGGGTCGATTCGGCGGTCGCCGCGGTGCTCATCCACGAGGCGATCGGCGAGCAACTCACTTGCGTGTTCGTCGATCACGGGCTGATGCGGCTGGGCGAGGCCGACCAGGTCGTCAGTCTGTTCCGCGGCCACTACAACATCCCGCTGATCCACAAGGACGTCAGCACGCTGTTCCTGAGTGGCCTGGCGGGCCTCACCGATCCCGAGGCCAAGCGCAAGTTCATCGGCAAGACCTTCATCGACGTGTTCGAGGCCGAAGCCAAGCAGATCGGCGGGGCCGAGTTCCTCGCCCAGGGCACGCTCTATCCCGACGTAATCGAGAGCGTGTCGTTCACCGGGGGGCCGAGCGTGACGATCAAGAGCCACCACAACGTCGGCGGGCTGCCCGAGCGGATGGACATGAAGCTGGTCGAACCGCTGCGCGAGCTGTTCAAGGACGAAGTCCGCGAACTGGGGCGCGAACTGGGCCTGCCCGAGGTGTTCGTCGGCCGCCACCCGTTCCCCGGCCCCGGCCTCGCCATCCGCATCCCCGGCGAAGTGACGCGCGAACGCTGCGACACCTTACGCAAGGCCGACGCGGTCTATCTCGAGGAAATCCGCAACGCCGGGCTCTACGACGCGATCTGGCAGGCGTTTGCGGTTCTTCTCCCGGTAAAAACGGTCGGCGTGATGGGCGACGGCCGCACTTACGACAACGTCTGCGCGCTGCGCGCGGTGACTTCGACCGATGGCATGACCGCCGACATCTACCCGTTCGACGCGGCTTTTTTGTCGCGCGTGGCGACGCGGATCATCAACGAGGTCAAGGGCATCAACCGGGTGGTTTACGACTATACCTCGAAGCCGCCGGGGACGATCGAGTGGGAGTGAGCAAACATGCATCTTGCACAACGAGTTAACGACTACATCACCAAACGCCGTCCCCGGCGCACTTGACCAACCCCCTTGACCAAGCGTATTCTCCGCCCATGACCATCCATGTCAACGTCGGCGAGGCCAAGACGCGCTTCTCGGAACTCCTCGCTGCTGCGGTGCGCGGCGAGGAGGTGGTGGTGAACAAGGCGGGCGTGCCGTTCGCCACGATCGTTCCGCGTCCCGAGGCACTGGCGCTCGAGCGCGAAGTTCGCACGGCAAAGCGCAAGGCGGCATTCGGCTTTCTTGCCGACAAGTATCGCCACTTGCACGGTACCGACGCGCTCGATGTCCCGCCATCGATGACCGACGAGGAATACGAAGAGCGCATCGAGCGCAAGTTTGGCAAGCTCTGACGGTCCGATCCTGCTGGACACGCACGTCATCGTATGGATGGCGACCGGGGACCCGAGGCTAAGGCGAATAAATCGCCAAGCACTCGCCGATCCCGGTCGCCCGTTGGTCGTAAGTGCGATTGTCGCTTTCGAGCTGGCGGACCTGCAAATGCGCGGTCGCATCGCCATGAGCGAGCCAATCGACTTCCTCCAACAGAACATGGAATTTGCGATCGTCGACCTGCCGGGAAACTGCTGGCAGCTTGCGGCCGAATTGCCTGCGATTCATCGCGATCCTGTCGATCGAATGCTGATTGCGCACGCGCTGACTAGCGGAATGGCGCTCGCCACGGCCGACGCCAACATCCGCCGCTATCCGGTGCCCGTCCTGTAACCGGAACCTCACCCCCGCGCGACCGTTAGCCTTCTCGTAGCGCCGCAGGGAGTGTCGGCGTTGAGGAGAGACAATCATGTACAGGATCCATTCGCTCGCATTGAGCGCAACCGCAGCCGCCTTCGCCCTTGCCGGGTGCGCCACGGTCGAGGAAGCCGTCGCCGAAAAGACCACCACCACCTATCGGGCCAGTCTGACCGGCGCACAGGAAGTCGGCGGCGGCGATCGCGACGGCGCGGGCCGTGCGGAAATCTCGATCTCGGACAACTTCGGGCAGATCTGCTACGATCTCAACGACATCCGCGGGATCGGTCCGATTACCGCGGCTCACATCCATCGCGGCGCACCCGGGGTCAACGGCCCGCCGGTGTTCACGCTCAAGCCCGCCAACGAAGGCGGCTACAAGGGCTGCTCGGACGGCGCCGAATGGACCCAGGACCGGATCGAGAACAATCCGCAAGCGTTCTACGTCAACGTCCACACCGCCGAATACCCCAACGGCGCGATCCGCGGCCAGTTGCGCCGCTAGGCCGCTCCATCACTCACGGCAGGCACGCTTTCGGGCGTCGCCTGTCGTCGTGGTCTGCCCGAAACCGGCTCAGTTGCGGGACGCGACCTTGCGATAGGGAACGAACTCGCCCAGCCCGACGAAGCCGCTGTAGAAATGGCCGGTTCGGTCATGCAGCCGGACGATGTCGATGCTGCACAACTGCGATCCCGACCCATAAAGGTTGGTCACGAGGATATCGTCGTCGTCAAGCGATCGCGCTCCGCTGCGTGGGCGGTTCACGTAAAGCGTGCGCCCTGCGTCATAGACGATCGCGGTCCCGTCGATGATCCGCGAGCCGCGGATCGTGGGCAGGAAAATGCAATCCTGCGGTTCGCCCGCAACCCGTCCGTCAAGCATCTTCGCCAGCTTGGCCTCGGGCGAGAGGCGGGGCCGGGCATCGGCGGTGACCGATATCGAGAGCACCGTGGCAGCGGCAAAAACGGCGGCGAGCGATTTGCGCATGATAAGCACTCCTTTGGCGCTTGACGCCAGTCTACGCGCGATTCGCTGAACCGCCAATGACCGGAATGCTCAGGCAGTCCCGCCGACGGTCAGCCCTGCAACCAGCAGGGTCGGCTGCCCCACGCCCGCGGGGACGCTCTGACCGCCCTTGCCGCAGACCCCGACGCCCTCGTCTAGCGCCATGTCGTTGCCGATCCCGGTCACCCGGGTGAGCACGCTGGGGCCATCGCCGATCAGCGTCGCGCCCTTGATCGGGGCGCCAAGCTTGCCGTTCTCGATCTTGTAGGCCTCGGTGCAGCTGAACACGAATTTGCCCGAGACGATATCGACCTGACCGCCGCCGAAGCTTTTGGCGAAAATGCCGGTCTTGACCCGGCTCAGAAGCTCGGCCGGATCGTCGTTGCCACCGCGCATGAAGGTGTTGGTCATCCGCGGCATCGGCGCGTGGGCGAAACTCTCGCGCCGCCCGTTGCCGGTGGGGGCGACCCCCAACAGCCGCGCGTTGAGACGGTCCTGAATGTAACCCTTGAGGATGCCGTCCTCGATCAGCACGTTTTCCTGCGTGGGGGTTCCTTCGTCGTCGATGCTCAGCGAGCCGCGGCGATCCGGGATGCTGCCGTTATCGACCACCGTGACGCCGGGCGCACCAACCCGCTCGCCGATCCGCCCCGAGAACGCGCTGGTTCCCTTGCGGTTGAAATCGCCCTCAAGCCCGTGACCGATCGCCTCATGGAGCAGTATCCCCGGCCAGCCGGGGGCAAGCAGCACGGTCATCTCGCCCGCGGGCGCGGCGACGCTGTCGAGGTTGGCCAGCGCCTGCGCCAATGCGGTGTCGATCGCGCGGTTCCAGGTCGCGGGCTCGAACAGCCGGTCGTACAGCCAGCGCCCGCCGATCCCGAAGCTGCCCGTCTCGCGGCGCCCGTCGCGCTCCGCCACGATGCTGACGTTGAGCCGCACCAGCGGGCGGATGTCGTGCGCGACGAATCCGTCGGCGCGGACGATCTCGACCACCGACCAGCTGCCCGAGAGCGAGGCGGAAACCTGTGCGACCCGCGGATCGCGGGCGCGCGCGGCGGCGTCGATCGTTTCGAGCAGCTTGACCTTTTCGGCGAACGGGATCGCGTCGAGCGGCGAGGCGTCGGTGTATAGGTGGCGGTTGGACTTGCGCGGCGGCGGCGCGGGCTGGCCTTTCGCGGGATCGAGCAAGGTCAGCGTTTCGGCGGCGCGGCGGATGGCGTCGCGCGAAATCTCGTTGGCGTGGGCGAACCCGGTCATCTCGCCCGAGACCCCGCGCAACCCGAACCCGGCGTCGCGCGAATAGTCCGCGGTCTTGAGCCGCCCGTCGTCGAACCCGAAACTCTCCGAGGCGACGAACTGGAGGAAGAGCTCGCCGTCGTCGCACTGCGCCAGCGCGTCGGCGGTGAGCCGTTGGGCCTCCTCAGGCGAGAGCTTGTCGGGAGCGTAGAGCAGCGAACGGGGGTCGAGGGTGGTCATGCGAGGGGGATATAGGAGTGCGCTCACCCATCCCACAATACAATCCGGCGCCCCTGCGCAGGCAGGGGCCTAGATAAGCTCTCGCTTCGAAGGGAGGGTTGCCGGACGCGCGGTCATCTGGGCCCCTGCCTGCGCAGGGGCGACGAAGGGTAAGCGGGCGCTAGACGCTCATCCCGCTGGCTATGTCGGGCAGTGCGGCCTGGTCCGCCCCGTCGGCCGGCCCGCCCTTGAGAACAAACCGCCGGTCGCAATAGCCGCAGTCGACGTAGCCATGTTCGTCGATCTCCAGCCACACACGCGGATGGCCGAGTGCGGGGGCGATATCGGTGGCGCCGTCGCATTTCACGCGCGCTGTTTCGACGAGGACGGTTTCGGGCGGGGGGATCATGGGCTGCGCCGTTAGCAGTGCCGCCCCGCGCCGCCAAGCCCAGAGGCACCAAGCAGGGTTTACGCGGACGCGCGCTTGGGGCACTCGCTCGCGCCATGGACACCGGCCCCGCGATCTCGATCCGCAACCTCGTCAAGCGTTATGCCGGCTTCAAGGGGGCGCCGGGCAAACTCGCGCTCGACGACGTCAGCTTCGATGTGCCGCAGGGCCAGATCTTCGGGCTGCTCGGCCCCAACGGCGCGGGCAAATCGACGCTGATCAACATCCTTGCGGGGATGGTCGACAAGACCGGCGGCAACGCCTCGATCTGGGGCTTCGACATCGATCGCGAGCGCAAGAACGCCAAAGCCGCGATCGGCATCGTCCCGCAGGAAATCGTGTTCGACCCGTTCTTCACCCCCGCCGAAGTGCTCGAAATCCAGGCCGGGCTCTATGGCGTGCCGAAGGAACTGCGGCGGACCGCGGCGCTGCTTCGTGAGGTTCACCTTTCGGACAAGGCGGAGGCCTATGCCCGCACCCTGTCGGGGGGGATGAAGCGCCGCCTGCTGATCGCCAAGGCCATGGTCCACTCGCCCCCCGTGCTGGTGCTCGATGAGCCCACCGCGGGGGTCGACGTCGAGCTGCGCCAGCAGCTGTGGGTGCTGGTCCGGCGGCTCAATGCGGAAGGCGTGACGGTGGTCCTCACCACGCACTACCTCGAGGAAGCCGAGGAATTGTGCGACCGCATCGCGATCATCAACCACGGCCGGCTGATCGCCGACAAGCCGACCCGCGAGCTGGTCGGGATGGCGCGCGAGAAGGTCGTGGTCCTGACCCTCGACCGCGACATCGCCGAGCCCCCGCAGCACCCCGCCTTCGTCAAGAGCGCGCGCACCGGCGAGCGCACGGTCGAGATCACCTACGACCGCGACCGGATGAACGCGGGCGAGGTCCTCGCGCTGCTCCAGGCGCAAGGCTATGCGATCGCCGACGTGGTCACGCGCGAGCCCGATCTGGAGGACGTGTTCCTCCACCTGACCAGCGCACCGAAAGCGGCGGCCTAGAACTGCGCTATGGTGACCACCCGGTACTTTGCCGAGCAGGTCCTTCGCAAGCGGCCCTACTTGACGATCCTGAGTGTGGCGATCATCGCCAATCCATTGCGGCAAGATGACCAGCAAACCGGGCGCATTCGGTACTGGGGCCGCGTTACCTTGCCAAACGAAGACGAACCGCGCATTTTGCGTGTCGTGACGCTTGAGGATGGCGCCACGATCCACAACGCCTTCCTTGACCGCAACTTTCGCCCGGAGAAGCCGTGAAACTGCACTACTACGCCGAGACCGACAGTCTCTACATCGAGCTGCGCAGCGGCGCGGGGGCGGAAGTGCGCGAGATTGCCGAGGGTATGAATGCCGATCTCGATGCGGAGGGCCATGTGATTGGGCTGGACATCGATCGCGCCTCGAAGCTGCTCGACCTCACCACACTCGAGACATTCGCGCTTCCGGTAACGAAGTCCAAGGCCGCGTGAAACGGCGGGCAGCGGCGCTCGCATGACCCACGACGTCATCGTCGTCGGCTCGGGCGCCGCCGGTCTGACCGCAGCTCTCGCGCTGGCGGAGACGCGCAGCGTGCTGGTGCTCGCCAAGGGCGGCCTGTCCGGCGGATCGACCGCGTGGGCACAGGGCGGGATCGCCGCGGTGCTCGACGAAGGCGACACTTTCGAGGATCATATCCGCGACACGATGATCGCCGGTGCCGGGCTCAACCGGCTGGAGACGGTCGAGTACGTGGTCGAGCGCGCGCCGCACTCGATCGAGCGGCTGATCAAGCTCGGCGTGCCGTTCAATCAGGCCGAGGGGCCCGGAGAAAACGACCTCCACCTCACCCGCGAGGGCGGGCACAGCCACCGCCGCATCGTCCACGTCGATGACGCCACCGGCTGGGCGGTGCAGGAGGCGCTGCTCAAGGCGGCGCAGGCGAACCCCAACATCACCCTGCTCCCCGGGCGAGCCTGCGTCGACCTGATCACCGGCAAGCACGAGGCGCGCTATTCGGGATCGGGCCGCGTCTGGGGCGTCTATGCGCTCGACGAGGCGACCGGCACGGTCGAGGCGCACACCGCGCGCGCGACGATCCTGGCCACCGGCGGCGCGGGGCGGGTCTATCAGTTCAGCACCGCGCCCCGCGGCGCCACCGGCGACGGCATCGCGATGGCCTGGCGAGCGGGGGCGCGGGTCTCCAACATGGAGATGATGCAGTTCCACCCGACCTGCCTCCACAACCTCGAAACCAAGAATTTTCTCATCACCGAGGCGGTCCGCGGCGAAGGGGGCCACCTGCTCAACCCGCGCACCGGGCACCGCTACATGCCCGATTACGACGCGCGCGCCGAACTCGCCCCGCGCGATGTCGTCGCCCGCGCCAACGACGCCGAGATCAAGCGCGACGGGCTCGATTTCGTCCACCTCGACATCAGCCACCGGCCCCCCGAGTTCGTCAGGCAGCACTTTCCGACGATCCATGAGAAGCTGCTCGGCCTCGGCATCGACATGACCACCCAGCCGATCCCGGTCGTCCCCGCCCAGCACTACACGTGTGGCGGGATCGTCATCGACCTCGCGGGGCGCACCGACCTGCCCAACCTCTACGCCGCGGGCGAATGCACCGAAAGCGGGCTTCACGGCGCCAACCGCCTCGCCTCGAACAGCCTGCTCGAATGCTTCGTGTTCGGTGAAGCGGCAGCGGCCGACATCCTCGCCCGCTGGGACGCGTTCGACGCGCCCCCGCCGGTCCGCGCGTGGGACGAGAGCCGGGTCACCGATTCCGACGAGGAAGTCGTGATCAAGCAGAACTGGACCGAGATCCGCCGCTTCATGTGGAACTACGTCGGCATCGTGCGCACCACCAAGCGGCTTGAGCGCGCGGCGCACCGGATTGCGATGATGAGCGGCGAGGTCGAGGACTACTACGGCCACTTCCGCATCGGCACCGATCTGATCGAATTGCGCAACCTGCTCCAGTGCGCCGACCTGATCGTCCGCTCCGCGCTCGCGCGCCACGAAAGCCGCGGGCTGCACTACATCCTCGACTATCCCGAAACCCTCGCCGAGGCGAAGGATACGGTGCTGGTGCCTTGATCGGGTTCACACGAAGACACGAAGATGACATGTCCGGCGCAGCCGTTCATCTGCCAATCGATCCATGCACGGAGTCTGCTGCAGAACGCCGGCTGAGCGGCACGGCGATCCCTCTTCGTGGCTTCGTGCCTTCGTGTGAAATATTTTATCTGGAAGCTACCGCGCAGGAGCCCGAATGTCCCGGACCACCCACAACGGCATCACCCTCGAGTACGAAACCCACGGCGACCCGGCCAATCCGGCGCTGCTTCTCATCATGGGGCTCGGCGCGCAGCTGACGCTGTGGCCGATCGAGCTGGTCGAGGCTCTGGTCGAGCGCGGCTATTACGTGATCCGCCACGACAACCGCGACATCGGCCTGTCGACCAAGTTCACCGAGGCGGGCGTGCCCGACATGCAGAGCGTGGTGATGGCGCTGATGACCGGCCAGAAGCCCGACGTGCCCTATACGCTGTCCGACATGGCCGCCGATGCGATGGCGGTGCTCGATGCCGTTGGCGTCAAGCAGGCGCATATCGTGGGTGCGTCGATGGGCGGGATGATTGCGCAGCTGGTGGCGATCGAGCACCCAGGCCGCGTGCTGTCGCTGACTTCGATCATGTCGAGCACCGGCAACCCGATGCTGCCCCCTGCCCGGCCCGAGGCGATGGCCGCGCTGATGGCGCCGATCGCTCCGGACGCCGGCCTCGCGACGATTCTCGACCGCGGCGCGATGATCAGCAAGGCTATCGGCAGCCCAGGCTATCCCGCCGACCCGGAGAGGCTCAGCGCCAACGTGACGCGCGACTTTCAGCGCAGCTTCCACCCCACCGGCGCGGCTCGCCAGATGGCGGCGATCATGGCCGATGGAGACCGCCGCGCGCGGCTCAAGGGCGTGACCGCGCCCACGTTGGTGATCCACGGCGCGGACGATCCGCTGGTCCCGGTCGAAGGCGGACGCGATACGGTCGAGGCGATCCCGGGGGCGCGGATCGTCGAGATTCCCGGCATGGGGCACGATCTGCCGTTGGCGCTGGTGGAGACGATTGCGGATACCATTGCCGGTCACGCCCGGAGAACGTGACCGGCGGGATTGATCAGAGATCGGGGGCGGTTTCGAGAAGCCTGTTCTTGAACGCGTTCCATGCGTTCTTGCCATTCTCGAGTCCGAGCGCGACGCCGCCGATATTCTGGTTCGGCTGGCCTCGTTCGGGCAGGCCGTCGAACCGCCAGTGCACGCCCAGGTAGACCCGGCTCACCGAATTTTCCCAGACGCCCTGCGCGAAAGAGCGGATCGGGTGCTCTACCCGTGTCCGGACGCTGCCATTGGGATCACGCGAACGCCCGTCGAGCTCGTCCGAGACGAAGACCATCGCCTCTTTCGGTTTTGCGGCAGGCGCCCCGCTGTCGAAGGCGAGCACGTCGGCCATCTTGATCGGCTGCGAGGTGGTGCGGAAGTAGAGGCGAAGCACCTGATACATCGCCGCGCCGAACGTTGCATGGCCCGATGGATAGGCCGGGAAATTGGGCGTGCGATTGAACACCGCGGCGTTCGTCTGCGGTGCGCCGAGCGGCGCCCAGAAGACGTCTGAATCCTTCTTGTCTGCCTCCTGCCTGATGCCGACCACCGGTCGCCACAGATCGTACTGGTACTTCCAGTGCCAAGAATCGATGCCGGCATCGGCCATCGAGCAGTTTACGATCGCGAACAGATCGGCGCATTGTTCCCGGCTCATCGTGGGAAGTTTCTCGCGGATGAACGCGCGGGCGATCTGGTTGTAGAGCCGCGGCGGCACGCCCAGATTGTTGGCGCCGTCATATCGTCGCCCGTGAAAAACTCATAACGTGCTGATCAGGAACTGGAAACTCGGCATTTGAAGTATTGGGAATCGCAAGGTTTTGGTCGATTTGGTGGAAAACCTTGCGAATTCGCGCGCGCCCGCACGGAGGGGCTGGC
>JAUYQH010000035.1 GCA_030697365.1 Novosphingobium sp.
CCGAAGAATGGCCTCAAACGATCAGGCTCAACACCACCGCACAGGTGGGCGGGAATTAATCGGAATGGTGGGCGGGATCAGTTCGGAATCCCGGGCGGGAATTCCTCGGAATGGCGGGCGGCATCAATTCGGAATCCGCAATATACGTGGCTGCCATGAACCCGCTCATCGATAACTTTCAACGCCCGATCACCTACATGCGGCTGTCGGTGACCGACCGCTGTGACCTGCGCTGCGCCTATTGCATGCCCGAGCGGATGACCTTCCTGCCCAAGGCGGAAATCCTGACGCTCGAGGAGTTGCGCGCGCTGGCGTTGGCTTTCATCGCGCGCGGGGTGCGCAAGATCCGCCTGACCGGGGGCGAGCCACTGGTCCGGCGCGACATGATCGAACTGGTCCGTGCGCTGGGGCGCGAACTGGGCTCGGGACTCGACGAGTTGACGCTGACCACCAATGGGATGCGGCTCGCCGAATTTGCCCCCGCGCTCGTCGATGCCGGGGTGCGCAGGGTCAATGTCAGCCTCGACACGCGCGATCGCGCGCTGTTCACCAAGCTGGCGCGGCGCGACGGGCTGTCCAACGTACTCGCCGGGATCGCCGCGGCCAAGGCGGTCGGGCTTGAGGTCAAGCTCAACACGGTGGCGCTCAAGGGGCTCAACGAAAGCGAGCTGCCGTCGCTGATCGAATGGGCGCACGGTGAGGGTCACGCGATCACGCTGATCGAGGTGATGCCGCTGGGCGAAGTCGACGGCGACCGCTTCGATCACTACCTGCCGCTGAGCGCCGTCCGCGCCGACCTCGAGGCGCGCTGGACGCTGACCCCCATCGCACACCGCAGCGGCGGCCCGGCGCGCTATGTCGAGGTCGCCGAGACCGGCGGGCGGCTGGGCCTCATCACCCCGCTGACCAACAACTTCTGTGACGGCTGCAACCGCGTTCGGGTGACCGCGACCGGGCAGTTGTACCTGTGCCTGGGCGGCGAAGCCAACGTCGATTTGCGCGCCGCGCTGCGCGCGGGCGACGCGCGCGCGCTCAACTCCGCGCTCGACCGTTCGATGCGGATCAAGCCCGAGCGCCACGCCTTCACAATCGATCGCCCCGGCGCCGCGCCCGCGCTCGCCCGCCACATGTCTATGACCGGCGGCTGAGTTACCGGTCCCGGTGCTGTTCCTCGGGTGGCTGCAGGACACAGCGGGGAAATGTGAGCGCGAGGTCTCCACGCAGCCCGATGTCGCCGCGTTGATCGCTTCGTTCGAGCCCGAGCTCTCAATGCAACAAGGCACTGCTCGTCCCGATGTTCATATTCGTGCGCGATCTTGACAATCTGGTAGAAACTAGACATATTCGCGCGAAGAGGGTAAGTCTCATGCCTGCCGCAGCGGCCGCCCAAACACCAGATCGCAAAGACCTTACGGGCCCTGCCTTGCGAACATTCTTCCGTGTTGCAGATGCTTGGGGTCTCAAAGAGCAGGAGCAAATGCGACTGCTCGGCCTCGAGAGCCGCTCGACCTTCCAGTCCTGGAAGCGTGGCGCTGTCGCGGCTATTCCCAAGGATGCGCTAGAGCGCATTTCCTATGTTCTGGGGATCTACAAGGGATTGCAGATCCTGCTCCCCAAGACAGCCGATGAGTGGGTGCGCAAGCCCAACAAGGCGGGGATCTTCGGCGGGCGTTCAGCGCTCGATCGCATGACCTCCGGCAACGTGGCGGACCTTTATGTTGTGCGCCAGTATATCGACGCGCAGCGCGGTTGATGCCGGACATTCCGACGGCGGAGATCGAATGGTGCCCCTGCTTCCGGATCATTCCCAGCCGGTTCCCGCCTGTAGGTCTGTTTGACGCCGTCGCCGATCCGGGCGACCTAGAAGCTGTCTTCCAGATCGAAGCGATGACCAACGACCGCCTCCGCGAGGAGGCAGGAGATCTGGCGCTAGTCCCGCCGGAAGACCGGATTGCTGGATCCGGCACTACGCCCATCATGGCGGCGTTCACTCATCTCAATCCCGAGGGAGACCGTTTCACCGACGGTAGTTATGGGGTGTTCTACGCCAGCCTCACAATCGAAACCGCCATCGCCGAGACCATCTAC
This sequence comes from Novosphingobium sp., assembly GCA_030697365.1. Classification (GTDB taxonomy): domain Bacteria; phylum Pseudomonadota; class Alphaproteobacteria; order Sphingomonadales; family Sphingomonadaceae; genus Novosphingobium. Next base: position 2,089 of record JAUYQH010000035.1, read on the forward strand.
CATCGTGTCCGGTTTCTGGAGGCCACGGACGAGCCCGCGCAGGAACTCGACATGCGCGTCTATTCCGTCGACCTAACAGCCGAGCTCCATGACATAAGGGGCATGCGGGACAGCCACCCGACTTTCTATCATCCAACCAGCTATACCATTTCTCAAGAACTGGCGGGGCGGCTGCGGGACGACGGGTCCAACGGCATCGTCTACCAGAGCGTTCGAGATGAGGGCGGGGAGTGCGTTGGTGTATTCCGACCACGGCTACTGACCAATTGCCGCCAGGAGCGCCACCTCTGCTACGTCTGGGACGGCACGTCGATTGCCATGATCTATGAGAAAAAGGATTTCGACTGAAGAATGATCACTCTGGCCTGTGGTACGCGTCGACCAGAGTCATCGGCCGTGTTTCGGACATCATTGGCACGATCGACTGGTCGCGATCTCAAGACGTTCAAGGCGCTCGGTCATAGCGCGACCGGCCTCGAGGGGTCACCGCAATTGGCCGCGACGGCGCGGGCGTCTAAAAGATAGGGCAACTGACTGACTCCTCAGAGACGACGGAGCTGTGGCGCGACACTCGACGGCGCGGGGCCATAGCTGCCGGAGACCTGGCTATGCGTGCGTTCAGGCTGGACAACAGCCGAGAAGCGAACCCCGACCACGCCTTTGCTATCGACCCAAACAACCTCACCCGCCACCCAGCCAATGTTCCGAAGATCAATCTCGACGCGAGTGCCTGGAAACAGGCTGACATCCATTGCTGCCTTAAGCCCGGTGGAGGAAATGTCCTTTATCGACAGGGGGTATTCAAATGTCGATCCTCGCACGCGCATATTGGCCCGCATAAAGACGCGAGACCGCTTCGCCACGCGGCATTCGTTAGCCTCAGCAGCCTCATCGACGTTGTCTATGATGCGCAGTGCGGACACGAGAGTGGACTATCACGAGGTTGGTTAGCGCGCGCTTCTGCTCTCGTCAGTAGATATACTGAGCCGAGCGGCGGGAATGGGAACCCCGCTGCGGCATGAAGTGGGCGCAACCGAGGTCGGCTTTGTCACAACCCTTATCAATCGCTCCCTTGGCGAAGACATGCGGCGTTACGGGATTTGGGTCAGTGTCGGAGGTGCAATGCCGATGCGCTGGCCGTCTTGCGCAGCATCGCGGACAGCGGACCCAAGGTCGCGGGCTTTGCCGCGAACGAGGGCACGCAGGTGGGCCTGTGGCAGCAGGACAAGGATGCTTGCGGCGACAGCAGGCCGCCACAAGCGGCCGTTCAGATAACGGCCCGATATTGGGCATTCATCGACCGTTCCGGAAAGCTCGTTTCAAGCTTTCATCAGGGAAAAGGTGGCACAGCGACGAAGCGGGAGGCCAGGCTTTAAAAGCCCATGTCCCCCATCCCCCCGCCTGGCATCGCTGACATACCGGGCTTATCCTCGACGATGTCGGAGATCGCCGCTTCTGTGGTGATGAGCAGACCCGCCACCGAAGCGGCGTCCTGTATTGCCGAGCGTACCACCTTGGTCGGGTCGATCACGCCCGACTGGATCAGGTTTTCGTACTTGTCGGTCTGCGCGTTGAACCCCATCGTTTGATCGGCTTCGCGCAGCAGATTGCCAACGACCACCGCCCCGTCGTGTCCAGCGTTCTGGGCGATCTGGCGAAGCGGCGCCTGCAGCGCCCGGCGAACGATGTCGATGCCGCGGGTCTGATCGTCATTAACGCCGCTCAGGTTGTCGAGCGCCTGGCTGGCATAGAGAAGGGCAGTGCCGCCGCCCGGAACGATCCCTTCTTCGACCGCGGCGCGGGTGGCATGAAGCGCATCATCGACGCGATCCTTGCGCTCCTTGACCTCCGTTTCGGACGCTCCGCCAACCTTGATGATGGCCACGCCGCCGGCAAGCTTGGCCAGGCGCTCCTGCAGCTTCTCCTTGTCGTAGTCCGAGGTGGTGCTCTCGATCTGCTGACGGATGGCTTCGACCCGGCCCTTGATTGCCTCGGCCCCGCCGGCGCCATCGACGATGGTGGTGTTGTCCTTGTCGATCGTGACGCGCTTGGCGGTGCCCAGCATGTCGAGGGTTACGTTCTCGAGCTTGGTCCCGAGATCCTCCTAGACGGTTTCACCCGCGGTGAGGATCGCAATATCCTCGAGCATCGCCTTGCGGCGATCACCGAAACCAGGTGCCTTTA
>JAUYQH010000036.1 GCA_030697365.1 Novosphingobium sp.
CCGAAGAATGGCCTCAAACGATCAGGCTCAACACCACCGCACAGGTGGGCGGGAATTAATCGGAATGGTGGGCGGGATCAGTTCGGAATCCCGGGCGGGAATTCCTCGGAATGGCGGGCGGCATCAATTCGGAATCCGCAAGGGCGCGGACCAGCTGGTGCCCGAACCCTGCCACCCTGCCGCCGGACATGTAGCAGCGAACCATTCCCTCCATGTGCCGTGCCTGGAAGGGTTGATCGACGAGACCGCCGCCGGAACCGAAATCATCTCGCGGTTCCGACAGGAAATCTGCGAGCGACATGATGCGCGGCGGCTCTTCGCCGCGTGCGCTCAGGAGCTCGACTGCTCCGTCGGGTTGGAATGTAACCCGCCACACGCCGATGCCGCCGTTGCCGCGGTTCTGCTTGAGAACGCGCGGGCCGCTTTGTGCGAGGCGCTGGGGAAATTCGGCGGCAAAACTCTCGGGCGTCTCGTAGAAATGGGTGTCGGATCCCCAACCCAAGGCCCTGGTCCGGTGCAGCACCGCCTTGACCCCCATCCTGCCGATGACGTCGGGATGGGCGCTGACGAATACTCCCGCGGCCGAGACATTCCGTAAGAGCTCATCGAGGGAATCGCGCCTCCTGCCCTCGGAAATCGGATCGACCCAGACCAGCACGCCGTCGATCTGCAGCAACTGGTTGCGGACCTCATTGGCCAGATCCTCGGAATAAACCGCCGGTTCCACTTGGACGCCGCGCCGGGTCAGGGCTGCGAAGATCGCCCTCAGACGGCTCGTCTCGGGCCGCGCATCGACCCGTACCTGGCGATCTCCGCGCCAGAGCAATGCAACCTTGAACGGCGGTTTGGCGGGTTGATTCATGGACACGCTCCTGTTCGGCCATGGGCCGATCGGAGCGGGTCCTTGGACGGCTGGCCGTCTTGCACCGGGCGACCCCCACTGGCCCGGTAAGTCAATCTACCATCAGGGCCTGTGGGATGTCGAGCGCAGGCAGGCGGTATGGCGGAGCACCGCCGCGCTCCGGGTCCAGGATGCGGCGAGAACGCAGATGACTCGAACCTTGTCGAACTCAGCTGTTGGACGAGTCCTCAAGGGTAAAGCCAATCTTCATCGCCACCTGGAAATGGTCGATCTTACCATCGGCCACGTGCCCACGGGTATCGGTGACCTGAAACCAGCCGATGTTGCGCAAGCTGTGGGAAGCGCGGGTGATTCCTCTTTGGATCGCATCCTCGATGCTCGTGGTCGACGTTCCGACAATCTCGACGATCTTGTAGACGTGCGGTTCCATGTCGCCTCCTTCTTTCCGGCCCTGGGAGCCAGTCCCGGTCTTACTCCCATGCGCGACGATACTCGACTCCGCGCGCGAGCGGTCGACACGATCGTCGGGAAACGGGCAACTTCAGTCGGGATTAGGGGAGCGCGTGATGTGGAAAAGAGATCAGACCTCGTTCTGTCCGCCAAACACCGCAGCCGCCTGGTCAATCGCGCTGTAGACGCGCTCGAGCTGGGCCTGCTCGATACAGTATGGCGGCATGACGTAGACGGTGTTGCCGAGCGGTCGCAGTAACAGGTCGCGCTCACGGAAGTACGCGAGCAATCTTGGCCCGAGATCGGATAGATAGGCCCCCTCACCATCCCCGATCTCGCACGCCGCGATCGTTCCCAGCGAGCGAGCGTTGTGCACGCCCGGCACCGATGCCAGCAAATCGATGCGCCGGCGCTGCTCCTCAGCAAGGCGCGCCACGCGCTCAAGCACAGGTTCCTCTCGCCAGATTGCGAGGTTGGCCGCGGCCGCGGCGCAGGCGATGGGGTTGGCGGTGTAGCTTGACGAATGGAAAAAGGTCCGGCTGCGATCCCGGCTGAAGTGCGCGTCCCAGATCGCCTCGCTCGCCATCGTCACCGCCAGCGGGACCGATCCGCCGGTCAGGCCCTTCGACAGGCACAGGATGTCGGGCACGACCCCCGCCTGCTCGCAAGCGAGCAGCGTGCCGGTGCGGCCCCAGGCGGTCATCACCTCGTCGGCGATGAACAGCACGTCGTACTGCGCGCAGATCCGCGCCATTTCGGCCAAGACCCAGGCCGAATAAATCAGCATTCCTCCTGCGCCGAGGATCAGCGGTTCGACGATCAGGGCCGCAGCACCTTGGCGGCAGGCAGCCTCCAGCGCGTCGAGCGGCGCCTGTTCATTCCCCGCGGAGGGAAAAGGGATTGTCGCAACATCGAACAGGAGCGGCTCGTAAGCGCGGTTGAACGCGCCGCGCGCGCCGACCGACATCGCGCCGATGGTGTCGCCGTGATAGCTGTGCTCCATGACCACAATCCGGTGGCGGGTGCTGTCGCGGTTGAGCCAATAGCCGAGCGCCATCTTCAGCGCGACCTCGACGCTGGTCGAACCCGAGTCCGAGAAGAACACGCGGGTCAGGCTGGGTGGCATGATCTCGCGAAGGCCGCGCGCCACTTCCTCGGCCGGTTCGTGCGTCCAACCGGCGAAGATGATCTGGTCGAGCCGCTGCGCCTGTTCAGCGATGGCCTGCACAATCCGTGGATGGCCGTGGCCGTGCGTGGTCACCCACCACGACGATATCCCATCGATCACCTCGCGGCCATCGGCGGTGGTCAGGACCGCGCCCTTGGCTCCTGTCACCAGCGGGATCGGCTCCCCAAGCCCGTGCTGGGTGAACGGATGCCAGATAGAGGATGCGGTCATTGAAAATCCGTGAGGCTGAAGTTGGCCGCAAAGGCGCGCGCCAATGTATCGCGGTTCAGCGGGTCGAGGAACGGCAGGCGTCCGAGACGGCGCACCTTCCCAAGCCGGGCGACTGTCTGCTCGCTGTCCTCGCGTGGGTCGCCGACGAAGGCGACCCCCAGGATCGGAATACGGCGGCGTCGGAGCGCCTCGATCGTCATCAGGCTGTGGTTGATCGTACCCAGCGCGGTGCGCGCAACGATCACAACCGGTGCGCCCCACCGTACGAAGAGATCGGCGAACAGCGTGCGCCCGGTGAGCGGTACGAGCGCACCACCGGCGCCCTCGACGACAACCACTCGTCCAAGGGACGGGAGTAGCAACCGCTTCAGGTCGATCTCAAGCCCGTCGAGGGCCGCAGCGCGATGCGGCGAACACGGCGTCGTCAGGCAATAGGCTTCGGCCAGGATGCGTTCGGGCTGCAGTCCTGACAACGCGGCGATCCGCTCGCTATCGCTTCCGCCGTCGAGGCCGGCCTGAACCGGTTTCCAGTAGTGCGCGTCCAGCGCCCCGGCGAGCGCCGCGGCGAACACGGTCTTGCCGACATCGGTGTCGGTGCCGGTGACAACGATCGCCGGAGTCATCGCGCCAGCGCTTCCGCCAGGGTGTCTGCAAGTCGGTCGATGTCTTGCTCGCTCGCGTTGAGCGTGATCGAGATGCGCAGCCTCGAGGTTCCGGGCGGCACCGTCGGCGGGCGAATCCCGCGCACATCGAACCCGGCTTGCTGGACCGCGCCGGCGAGCGTCATTGTCCGCGCATCGTCGCCGATGATCAGCGGCAGAATTTGCGACCCGGTCGCTGTCACGCCGACCCGTGCGAGCCGCGCCTCGGCGTGACGCACACGGGCCTGCAGTGCCTCGCGGTGCTCGGGTTCGGCTTCGACCAGACGCAACGCCGCGCGCACTGCCGCCGCCATGAGCGGTGACGGCGCGGTCGAGAAGATGAAGCTGCGCGCGCGGTTGACGAGAAAGTCGCGCAGCACTGGGTCGAGACAGACCAGGGCGCCCTCGCATCCCAGCGCCTTGCCGCAGGTGTGCAGCGTGATGACGTTCTCGCGTCCGTCAAGCGCTTCGGCGAGCCCTCGCCCACGCGCGCCGAACACCCCGGTGGCGTGGGCCTCGTCGATCACCAGAAAGCCGTCGTGCCGATCGGCGATCTCCACGAGCGAACCGATCGGCGCGATATCGCCGTCCATGCTGTAGAGGCTTTCCACCGCGAGCCAGGGGCGTCCCTTCCCGCCCGCCCTGCGCCAGTCCAGGATCGCCGCCTCGAACGCTTCAGGATCGTTGTGCCGCACCGCCTCGGTCGCTGCGCGGCCCAGCCGCATTCCGTCGTGCGCGCTGGCGTGAACCAGCTCGTCGTAGAGCACCAGGTCGCCCCGCTGCGGCAGCGTTGCGAATACCGCAAGGTTCGCGGAGTAGCCGCTTGAGAAGAACAAGGTCGAGCCTGCTCCAAAGAATGAAGCTGCCTCATGCTCAAGTGACTCGTGCTCAGGATCGTTGCCGCGCAGCAGCCGCGAGCCGCCCGAGCCCAGCGCGACACCACGGTCAAGAGCTTCAGACAGGGCCGATAAGAGAGCACCGTCCCCGGCGAGCCCGAGATAATCGTTCGAGGCGAAGTCGATGCCCGTCCGCGACCGCAGGTTCCGCCGCCGCCCAAGCGAAGAGAGCGCAGCGAGATCGCCGCGATAGAAGTTTAAACCCGTCATCGCCAGGCGCTCTAGGCGATCAGCCACGCAGCGCCAGCTTCGATTGCGATGAGCCCCGAGACTCGTCGCAGCCTCGACAGGTCGCTGATAGCGGGGCAAGGCGCGGTGCATGGCCGCTGCCCTCTCCCCCGACCAATGCCTGACAATGATCGACGTTCGCGATGGAGTCGATGCAGTCGATACTCAGCTGATCGATCTGCTCGCGACACGGTTCGCCTACATGCGTGCCGCCGCGCGCATCAAATCCGATCGCGCGATGGTGCGGGACGAATCGCGCAAGACAGCAGTGATCGCCGCGGCACGCGAGCAAGCTGAATCGCACCAATTGCCTGGCGAGGCGATTGCTTCGCTATGGAATGCACTGGTGGAAGTTTCGATCTCCTACGAGCTCGAGGAGTGGGATCGACGCCACTCGACGAATTAACGTCAATGGCGAAGTAGCGACCGATGGATGTCCTGGACGAGTCCCGCTCGGGTTTACCGGTTTTCGAACCTATCCCCCGGCTACCTTCGAACCTTTGGCGGCCATTGGCGCCGCCGATCTCGGCGCTTGGCAATCCCACGATCCACAAGACATTTGACGCGGACCGCGGGTAGAGCTGCATCCGATGGACCCAGCGAGTACGAGCCCACGGCAATTGCCGGCAATGTGGCAACCCTTATCGGAACCCACATTTCGGGCCATCTGGCTGACCAGCCTGTTGTCGAATTTCGGGCAGTTGATCCAGGGCGTGGGCGCGGCGTGGGAAATGACGCAGCTCACGCCTGAAGCAAACATGGTCGCTCTGGTTCAGACGGCCGTGTTCCTGCCGCTGATGCTCCTGCTGTTGCCCGCGGGCGCTTTGGCAGACATGTATGATCGCCGAAAAGTTGCGTTAAGCGGCCTCGCCTTCGCATTTGTATCGGCGGTCCTGCTCACCGCGTTTTCGCTCGCCGATTTGTTGACGCCCTGGGTTCTGCTGGCGTTCTGCTTCCTGATCGGCTCCGGTGTTGCTCTGTTCGGTCCAGCCTGGCAGGCGTCGGTGCGCGAGCAGGTCAAATTGGAACACCTGCCGGCAGCAATCGGGCTCAGCTCGATCAGCTACAACGTGGCGCGAAGCGTCGGGCCGGCGATCGGTGGTGTCCTCGTGGCGACGTTTGGCTCGGTCGCCGCGTTTGGCATCAATGCGCTCATGTGCCTGCCCATCATCGCAGCATTCTATTTCTGGAAGCGTACACAGGTATCGTCACGCCTGCCGCCGGAGCGCATTGATCGGGCGATCCAGGCAGGGGTGCGTTACTCCATCCACTCGCCGCCGATCCGGGTCCTGTTGATCCGCACGCTGGTCGCGGCCTCGGGGGTTGCGTCGATTACCGCATTGATCCCGCTGGTGGCCAAGCAACTGCTCGGCGGCGGCCCGGGCACGTATGGCCTGCTGCTGGGTTCATTTGGAGTTGGCGCGGTGATCGGCGCGATGTTCGTGGACGGCGCGCGCCGCAAAACTGATCCGGAAGCCATGATACGACTTCTGGTGATCGCTACCGGTGTGATGATCGTCGTTGTGGGCGCTAGCCGCTCCCTGCCACTGACTCTTGCAGCGCTGGGCCTGTGCGGCGCGTGCTGGATGCTGATGTCGTCGCTGTTCAATGTTGGGGTGCAGTTGTCCGCGCCGCGCTGGGTCACGGCCCGTGCCCTTGCTTGCTGGGGCGTTGCGGTCACTGGCGGCATGGCCATAGGCGCGTGGGTATGGGGCAGTATCGCCGACAACGTTGGGGTCGGACCAACGCTCGTGATTGCAGGAGTGGCCGTGGCGGCGTCGATGCTGGTCGGTTTTATCCTCCCTGTACCGGCCGTCGAGAAGGCGGAACTGGATATGGAGGAACTGCGCATCGAACCCGAGGTGAACATGGGTCTCAGCTTGCGCAGCGGACCGATTGTGATCGAGCTCGAATACCGCGTGGAGCTTGAGCAAGCCCGCGACTTCTACGCGGCGATGCTCGTTCTGCGGCGGGCACGTTTACGCAGCGGCGCCTTCGATTGGTCACTGTCGCGAGATATCGCAGAGCCGCAGCTTTGGATCGAGCGTTATCATTGCCCGACCTGGGGCGATTACCTGCGCCAGCGCGACCGTGCCACGCAATCCGACCGTGAGGTCGAGCAGAAGGCCGCGCAGTTTGACCACAGCTTTGGCGGAATTCGTGTGCGGCGGCGGCTCGAGCGGCCGATTGGCTCGGTGCGGTGGCGTGCGGACACCCCCGACCAAGGCGATGCCACGCTTATCTACCCGCCCTAGGACCGTCTGCGGTTAACAACGGCATTGATCCTCACATCACGACGCCCACGCGTTTGAGGTCGTCTGAAATCTTCACCGCTTGCATCCTTGGTCCCTCCACCTGTGCGGATTCTGCGCAGCAGGGGGTCAAAATATGTCCGTACACGTCAAATAACGTACTCGTGCCACCGTGACCGGAGGCCGTGATGCCGAGGCGCGCTCGGAGGACGGTCCGCTTCATTGTCAAGCTGTCGACACCCAAGGAGGTGGGCGGAGTCGGCGGGGAGGGGCCAATCCTCAGCAGCTGTTTGCTGCCGCCGGTTATTCCGCATGCTTTATTGGAGCCCCAATGTTGGCGCCCAGCAAATCAAGATCAGGCTTCCAGCCGAGACAAGCGTCACCTCGACCGTGGGATTCGACCCACAGGCGGCAGGCGGTTTCGGCATCACTGCGGATCTGGATGTGAGCCTGCCAGGCCTTGATCGGAATGAAGCGCGACAGCTGGTGGATGCGGCGCACCAGACCTACCCCTATTCGAACGCCACCCGCAGCAACGTCGAAGTAGGTTTGACGGTTGGCCCCCTAACTTTTGCTCTCGTCCGACGTAGACCCGGCGCCCACTTGTCTGGCGGTTCCCGAACGCCGAGCCCGGCCCGACCATGTCACAATGCGTTGGATAGTGCCAGCCAGTTGCCCGGCTTCGCTGCCGGTTCCCATATCCCGGAGATCAATACGACAGTCTGCGGGCATACAAGTCCCGGTAGTGCTGGAGGCGCGTGACCCTCAGACCCGGCATGCCCGAGCGATCGACTGCACGCTGCCACGACACAAATTCTTCGACCGTCAGACTGTAGCGGTCGCATGCCTCATCGATCGTCAATAACCCGCCATTGACTGCCGCCACCACCTCGGCCTTGCGTCGAATGGTCCATCGGTTGTGGTCGGGCGAGGGCAACCCATCCAGGGTGAGCACTTCGCCGAGCGGGCCGATCACTGACGCCGGCCGGAAGTCCTGGTTCTCGAGCATGCCTACCCCCGTGTTTCCTCACGGCAAATTTGCATGGGGCGGTTTGGATTTGGTGCATCGATCCGGTTAAGATTGGCACAACATGCTGGCGCAGGTTGGAGGGCGACGATGGCCTAAACACGGTTTTGAGTCATTATCGGTGCCTCTGCCGCCTTCGGTTCAAGCCCCGGGGCCGTGCTTCACCCCCAGGCTTTGTATATGCCGTATGTGCTGGTGAGGGTCAGCACGACGCCGACGAGGATCAGCATGTGCTTGGGCGCGAAACGCTTGGCTGCAATTGCCCCAAGCGGGGCCGCGGCGACGCCGCCGATCAGCAGCCCGACGGTCGCTGCGCCAAACTCGTCAATGCCGAGATGGAAGATGAACGCGGCGGAAATGCTCAACGTCAGGAAAAACTCGACGCTGTTGACTGTCCCCACCACCTTGCGCGGCTCGGCCCCTTGGATCAGCAGGTTCGATGTCACCACCGGACCCCACCCACCGCCGCCCGCGGCGTCGAGGAAACCGCCGAGCAGGCCGAGTGGCGCGACGTGCTTCGCCTCGCGCGGATGTCCCGGATAGATCAGCCCCTTGCCGAGCAAGTAGATCCCGATCCCGGCGAGATAGAGCAGCACGTAGGGTTTGATCACCTCACCGTCGATCGAAGTCAGAACATAGGCGCCGGTCACCCCCCCGATCACCCCGGGGATCAGCAGGCGGAAGAACAGGCGCTTGTCGATATTGCCGTGGATCAGGTGGTTGATCCCCGAGACCGCGGTGGTAAAGCATTCGACCAGATGGACCCGCGCCGAAGCCTGGGCCGGAGCAAGCCCGATCACTCCGACCAGCAGCGTGTTGGAGATCACGCCAAAGGCCATGCCCAGCGCGCCATCGACCAACTGCGCGGCGAACCCGACCGCGATGAAGGGCAGCAGCGCCGCAAAGTCGAAGCTGGCAAATTCCATGATTCGGCCCCGGATAGTTCTACTTTCGCGGTAGAGATGGGTTCCGAGCGAGGCGAGCAAGATTCGCAGGGGCGCGGTGAAGCGAAACTTTCCTGCGACGCCGACCGCAGTGCGCTAACAACTTGCACGCCCTATGAGGGGTGGGGGAGTTCGGTCTCGAAAAGCTTCGTTCCAAATGCCGGACCCGTAACCGTCGACGCCTGGTGCGAGCGCAGTCAGCCCTGCGCCTAGTTTGCCTCAGTGCGGCGCCGTCGGCGGAGTCCATGCCCGGTTGCGCAATGATGGCGGAGCGGCCAGACTTTCCTCGCTTGGACAAGGGGGCATCGAATGGTCGCCGACAATCCCGCTGTCGCACCCTGGCGAGAGCAACACCTACGGCTTGCAGTGGATGCTGCTTGTGTCGCGCTGTGGACATGGCATGTGGATGATGATCAATTTGAGATGGACGGACGGGCCTTTGAACTGTGGGGTCTGCTTTGGGCCGAAAAGGTTACATTCGAAGAACTTTCCACTCATATCCATCCTGCCGATAGGGACAGGGTCCGGGCGGCGTTTGCGGCGACCCGATCTGTAGCAGGCTCATACGAGATCGACTTTCGGATATGCCTGGGCGATGAAATCCGCTGGATCTCGGCTCGCGGCCAAGGTGCGGAAGCAGGAATAGTGGATCGTGCGAAGTTCGGAATTTTCCTCGACGTAACCGGACGCAAGCAAGCGCAGGAAGGAAGCGAGCTTCTTGCTGGCGAAATGAGCCACAGGGTCAAAAACCTCCTGGCGATTGCGGCGAGTCTGACACACCTCACCGGTCGCTCGGCCAAATCGGTCGAACAAATGACGGGCGATCTGACCCAGCGGCTATCCGCGTTGGGTCGCGCACACGACCTGGTGCGCCCACTTTCGAGCGAGCAGGGCACGGCTGCGCTTCTGGGTGATCTATTGTCCATACTGCTCGCGCCCTACGACGAAACTGCGGCGTTCTCCGGTCGCATACGGGTAGCAGTGCCACGAATGGGCGTTGGTGAGCGGACTGCGACCGCGATGGCCATGGTAATTCACGAGCTTGCAACCAACTCCGTCAAATACGGCGCTCTGTCCTACGAAACAGGGTTCCTCCATCTTTCGAGCAAACTGGACGGGGATCATATCTGCCTGATCTGGGCGGAGACTGGCGGGCCTGTGATAGTTGGAACCCCCCTACTCGAGGGTTTTGGAAGCCAACTTACCGAACGAACCGTCAGAAGCCAGCTCGGCGGAGAATTGTCCTACGACTGGCAGGAAAGCGGCTTGGTCGTAGTCGTTCGCGTTCCCGTTGATCGACTGGCCGCCTGACGCACGATAAATCGATATATAGCGATTGGCGTTCTGCGGGGTCGCGTAAGGGCCGCCCTATCGTCGGGCCGAGTCGTGCGAACCGGTGCGTCGCTACGTTCAGAAA